>CAZLHW010000281.1:1251-5609 GCA_964559085.1 uncultured Acidobacteriota bacterium
CTTGGAGACATTCGGATCGTCGTTCCCTTCGATCGCTTTAGCGATCAGTTCGGTGTTGATCGGTTGGAAGAACTTCAACACGCCAGGATCGTTGCACATCCTGCCGAGGGAGGTCTTGTTGAAGTCCGCCTTCAGGGCGTCGCCGCCGCTGGTGGCGACGAAACCGATCATGCCCTCCGGCAACCGTTTGGTCAATTCCTCAGCCGGAGAGGCCCCAAACCCAGGCGTCCCGACCACGCCCATGTCAAGCATTCCGACGCACACAAAGCAAACCCAACGCACGCAACTCATGGCAGTCTCCCCGAAAAGAACCAGATTGGTGTTTCATGCAATGTCGGGATGATTGATCAAAGTCTGCCCCACAATCCCAATCCACCCTCGGAATTTGCGCGGTCGCCGAGAGTTGTTGCAGCGATCGCATACTTCCGGACTTTACGACACGGCGTGAGTATAGTATTTTTTCTATGCCGCCTCCAAATCGGGGCAATCGCGGGCCGAAGTGAACTCAAGACCATATTGCCTGGACAAAACGTTCACCTTTCTGCAGGAAGTGGGGAATAGGTGCTTCTTGATCGCGGTGAATCTGGGCTCGACGCGGGCGAAACTGGCAATTCCGCGACACCTCGACGTAACGGCAAGAGTCGTGCTGGCAACAGCCCCGGCGAGAATCGGCAACGAAATCAACCAGTACGCCAATCTGGAACCGAAGAAAATGAGTACCAACGTCAACTCGTACGAGAAAAGCAGGGCAATCGTTTTCTGGACAAATCGACCCGAACCGTTACATCCGTTATAAAACTCAAAAGCGGCACAATGCGAAAATCCATCCTGAATACCGCAATGAAAATGAATATGTTGCAGAAGCACATCGATGTTTTCATCCGCACGGGTTACCGTTTCGCCTATGTCGGCCAGAGAGCCTGGTGGTTTGTTCGTAGACCAAAGACCAACGGTGCCGCGGTGGCCCTGTGGCATGAGGGCAAAGTCCTGCTGATCCGCACCAGTTATCGGAACTGCCTGTCGCTACCGGGTGGATTCGTTCGATCGGGGGAAACTTCTGAACAGGCAGCTCGACGGGAATTCCAGGAGGAACTGGGTTTGTCACTGCCGCCGCAGTCCCTGCGTCTCGCATGGCATGGCATGATCACTTTTGAATCCCGCCAAGATACGGTGGACATCTGGGAAACCCGCGTAAACATCGCCCCGGCGCTTCGGGTCGGAGGGCGAGAAATCGTCTGGGCCGGCTGGCTCGCGCCGTCCGAGGCGATGGATCGCCTCCTGCTGCCGCATGTGGCTGTCTATCTGGCGCAGGCCGGGCGAAGAACAGAACCTCCGTCTCTCTAAACCCCAGCGTCAAACCAGACGATCTAAAAAATACCCGCCGTAGGTGACCGGCGCCCCTGCCCCGTGACGGGAAACGGAATTTACGACATCGGCAATAGGGCACATACGCAATAGGGCACATACGTAGACAAAAGACTTGCATGAAATATCCTTTCCGGATATAGTTGACAGTTGCAAGTTGGTTGAAGCTCTGACCGTCTGCACCGACGCGAAATCGGTAGGTTTTTTGCGTCTGTCGGACCGGCATTCTTGTTGTGAGGCTGTGAATGCAAGATCGGAGACCTGGGTGAGTGCGTATTCGGGACGATCTGTGTGAAACACGGTCCCTCTGCGCTTCAGATTCATCCCACCAGAGTCCACGTTCGGCCAATGACTGGCAGGAAGGAGGTGATCAGTCGAGTTCGGATTCCACCGTGCTACGGCGTGCCAGCGCCGGTTTTACAAGATTTCCGGTGGGCGGTGTCTGTTGACGCTTGGAACCGTATTCTGAGCGAATGTGGTGAAAAACTTCTCTAGGAGGACGTTATGTATCGCAAGTGTGTGTGTGTGACTGCCCTGTGCCTGACGCTGGCGCTCGCCGGCAGTGTGGACGCACAGCTAGGACAGGGCAAAGTCCTGTTCGAGTACTGGTTCGATATCTCAGGCACCAGTGTTGATGGCAACTTGAGAACCAACCCGAATTTCCCGAACAACCCGAATGAGTCGGAGTGGCGGGATGAGCTGATGAGCCGTGTCGATTGGCGCGACAATTACGGGTTGCGAGCCCGGGCGTATCTGCCCCGCCCCCAACCCGGGGGTTCGCCGTTGGGGGGGGGCGGGGATGGCGACGGGCTGCGCGGGCTCCGGACCGGTGCCGATGCCGCCAACGCGGTCAAGATCGCGGAGGTCACCGGCTGGACCGGCGCCAGAGCCTGGACCGGAAGCCCCGGTTCCACCAATGCGGCGCTGCTCAAGTCTGTTCCCATCGCGTTGCAGCAGGGTCAAAAGTACTACATCGAAGCCCTGATGAAAGAGGGCGGCGGCGGCGACAGCATGGGCGTGGCCTGGGCCGGTCCGGGGATCGGTGAGGCCCCCACGGTCATCGCAGGTCAGTATTGCACTGCGTTCATCCGCAGCCCGGAACCCCTGCTGATGGCCTCCAAGCCCAAACCGGCCGACAAAGCCGTGGATGTGCTGAGCGCGACCTTCGAGTGGACCCCCGGCCTGACCGCGGTGGCCCATGAGATCTACTTCGGGACGACCCCGGAGCTGACCGCGGCGGATCAGAAACCCGCTCTTCCGGGTGTCGCGATGTACTATCATTTCGACCCCCTGGAGCCGGGCAAGACCTACTATTGGCGCGTCGATGAAATCGACGCCGCCGGCAACAAGTATCCGGGCTTCACCTGGAGCTTCACCGTGATGCCGCTGGAGGCCCATGCTCAGACTCCCGCCGATGGCGGCAAAGACGTCCCCGTCAAGACGACGCTCAAGTGGGTCGCCGGCCAGACCGCGATCGGCCATGTCCTGTACCTGGGCAAGGACAAAGCCGCCGTGACCGCCGGCGATGTCGCCACCAAGGCCGGCATCCTGTCCGACGTCACGTTCACTCCGGAAGTCGCTCTTGACGCGTTCTCCACTTATTACTGGCGCGTCGATGAGATCGACATGGCCGGCGGCACCGTGCCTGGCCCGGTCTGGAGCTTCTCGACCGTCGCGTACGCTTCGATCCTCGAAGGCCAAACCACTTTGACCTACAACAATCGCGTGGCGCCGTACATCACGTCGACCGCCATGCCCACCCCGGCCGATCTGACCGCCGGCGGCAAGCTGACCGACCTGGCGATCCGGTTCCAGGGTCGTGCAGCCCCCACGGGCGGGATCACCTATGATGATGCGACCGGCACGTACTCCCTGACGGGCGCCGGCGCCGACATCTGGAACAACGCCGACGAATTCCATTATGCCTATAAGACTCTTAACGGCGACGGTACCATGGTCGCCCGCGTGGTCACGGTCGGCACCGGTACCAGCGAATGGGCCAAGGGCGGTGTCATGATCCGCCAGAGCCTCAATGCCGATTCGACCCACGCCTTCATGCCGATCACCGGCCCCAGCACCACCACTGCAGCCGGTGGTAACGGCGCCAGCTTCCAGCGGCGTCTGACCACAGCCGGAGCTTCGTCCAACGACGACAGCCCCACTCGCGTCAACGCCCCTTACTGGGTGAAGATCGAGCGTAAGGGCGACTCGTTCAGCGGTTACATTTCCCCGGACGGCGTCGAATGGACGCAACTGGGCAGCGCCGTGACCATCGCGATGGGCAATCCCGTCTACATCGGTCTGGCTGTCACCTCGCACGTCGCAGGCACGCTGCGAACCTTCACGTTCGACAACGTCGCCACCACGGGCGATGTCACCCCGGCCGGTCTGTTCACGACCTGGGACGACATCGGCATCGCCAGCAACGACCCCGCTGTGATGAGCGTCGCCCTTGAGGACGCCGCGGGCAAGGTCGCTGTGGTCGCCCATCCGGATCCCAAGGCCACTCAGACCACGGTCATGGATCTGGTGAGAGTCCCGCTGGCCGCCTTTGCCGGCGTGGATGTCACGAACGCCGTGAAGCTGACTCTTTCGGTCGGCGACGGCCAGCCCGGCGGCACCGGCGTCATGACCTTTGGGGATATCCGCACCGTTCAGCCCGCGGTTTCGCCGGCTGCCGGCGCGACGGACATCACCGCCGCGGGCGACGCTGTGATCGGCTTCCCGGAATACGCCGGCTCCTGGCCGGCCGCCGAGCATCCGGCATTGGCCATCGACAACCAGATCACGACCAAGTATTTGAACTTCGGCGGCGCCTCGCGGCCCAGCGGTATTATCGTGACCCCCGCAGTCGGCCCGACGGTGGTCACAGGCCTGAGTCTCACGACCGCCAACGATGCGGTTGAGCGTGATCCGGTCGCGTTCGAGCGCGACGGCTCCACCCAGGGACACGAGGGGCCCTGGGCGCTGATCGCCAAGGGCGCCATCGACGA
>CAZLHW010000282.1:0-1822 GCA_964559085.1 uncultured Acidobacteriota bacterium
TTCTTTGCGTCCTTCGCGCCTTCGCGGTTATTAATCATTCATGAATTCAATTCAGACGTTCCGAGGTGCGGTCGACGCAGCCAGGCTGGGCGTGACGCTCATGCATGAGCATATTTTCGTGCGCTCGCCGGAGATTAATCAGAATTACCCCGAGAGCTGGGGCGACGAGGAAGCCCGCATCGCGGCCGCCATCGACGAGCTCCGCGCCCTGAAAGCCCGGGGCGTGGACACACTTGTGGATCTTACCGTGCCCGGGTCGGGACGCTCCATCCCCTGCGTTCAGCGCATTTCCGCCGAAGTGGATTTGAACATCATCGCGGCCACCGGTTTCTACGCCCTCCGCGATCTCCCGCCCTATCTGAAAAGCCGCAAAAGCCCCGAACCTCTGGTTGAAATGTTCACGCGCGACATCGTCGAGGGGATCGCCGGCACCGGCGTCAAGGCCGCAATCCTGAAATGCGCCAGCGATTCCTACGGTATAACGCCCGACGTGGAGCGCGTATTGCGAGCCGCCGCGAAAGTCCAGCGCGCGACCGGCGTGCCCATTTACACGCACACGCATGCCCGGACGCGCGGCGGGCTGGAGCAGCAGCGGATTTTCGAAGAAGAAGGCGTGGATCTCTCCCGCGTCGTCATCGGGCACTGCGGCGATACGACGGATCTTGCCTATCTCGAGAAACTCCTCGAAAAGGGTTCCTATCTTGGCATGGACCGCTTCGGCATTGACGCGATTCTCCCGTTCGAAAAGCGTGTGAATACGGCGGCCGACTTGTGCCATCGGGGATTTGCGGAGAAAATGGTCCTGTCGCACGACGCCGCCTGTTACAATGACTGGTATCCGGCTGAAGCCGCGGCAAGAGCGGCGCCGCGATGGAATTTTCAGCATATTTTTAATGACGTGATCCCGGCTCTGAAAAGCCGCGGAGTGACGGATGCCCAAATTTCCACCATGCTTGTTGAGAATCCGCGCCGGATTTTCGCGGGCAGCGTAACATTATAAATGCCGAGAGGAGACTTCGATGAGAACACTGACTGTTGCTTTATTGGCTTTGGGTTTGTTTCTGCTCCTGATTCCGTCCGTTATTGTGGCGCAGGACGCCGCGGTGATTAAGCTGCCGCCGCCGCAGACTGATGGGGGCAAGCCGCTGATGCAGGCGCTGAAACTGCGGAAGAGCACGCGCGGCGGTTTCGGACCGGACAAGCCGCTTTCCCTGCATGTGCTGTCGAACCGGCCGGAGCAGAAGCATCGCACCGCGCCCTCGGCCGCCGACTGGCAGAACATTGATATTTATGTGACCATGGCGGACGGCTACTATCTTTATGACCCGATCAAGCACGAGCTGAAAGTTCTCGGGAAGGAGGATATCCGCGCCGTTTCGGGCCAGCAGGACTTTGTAAAAGCGGCGCCCGTGAACCTGATTTATGTCGCCGACATGTCCAAGGCGCAATTCGGCGGCAAGAAGATGCCGGAGGTTGAAGACACCTGGTCGTTTGCGAACACGGCCTTCATTGCGCAGAATGTGTATCTGTTCTGCGCATCGGAAAACCTGGCGTGCATCGTGCGCGCCATGATCGATCGCGACGCGGCCTCCAAGGCGCTGAAGCTGCGCCCGGAGCAGAAGGTCACCCTCGCTCAGACCATCGCCCACTTCAAATAGCGCAAACCGCGAAGGCGCAAAGATCGCCAAAAAAAACGCCGGGAATTTTTAAATTTTTTCTTTGAGTATCTTCGAGCCCCTGGCGCCTTCGCGGTTCCATATTGAATTTTCCCCACTATACCGGAATAATTAGCCCCCAAAATATTGGGTAAGGCTGTCGAAGA
>CAZLHW010000282.1:1832-5598 GCA_964559085.1 uncultured Acidobacteriota bacterium
AAGAAGCGAGGAGAGAATTATGCCCCCACTTTCTGAAGCAACCCGGCCGTTACTGTGGAATATCTCTCAGGTCTGGTTGATGTACCTTTTATTCGTTGCAGCTCTGGCCGTTTTCGGCTGGGGCCTGTACCAGCGGATCCAGTTCTGGCGCCGGGGAAAGGAGGAGAAGGAGAAGATCTCCGACTGGGCGAAGCGCCTCAAAATCCTTCTCCGCGAAGTCTTCCTGCAGAAGAAGGTCCGCAATTCCGGCTATCCCGCCCTATTCCATTGCCTGCTCTTTTACTCGTTCCTCGTCCTGGTCGTGACGACGCTGATCGTCATGATCGACTACGATGCGGGGCACCTGCTGGGCCGCGACCTGAATATTTTTTCCGGCTTCCTTTATGTGTTTTTCTCCGTTGCGTCGGAGCTGGCCGGCATCCTGATCCTGGCGGGCCTCGGCATGGCGGCCTGGCGGCGGTACGTCTCCAAGCCCGAGACGCTGCCCAACACGGCGGAGGACGGCCTTGTCCTGGTGTTGATCGCCGCCATGATAACCACCGGCTATATGGTCGAAGGGCTGCGCATCGCCGTCCACGGCGATCCGTGGAGCGCGCTGTCGTTTGTGGGCGCCGTCTTTGCACTCCCCTTCTACGGAACCGGCGAAAGCGCGGGCCGGACGCTGCATGCCTCGCTCTGGTGGCTGCACACCGCCCTTGCCCTGGGCTGGATTGCCCTGATCCCGTACACCAAGTTCGTACACCTGCTGTCGCTGCCGTCCAACGCCTTCTTCTCAAAGCTGAAGCCCCGCGGCGAACTCGAGCGCGAGGATATCGAAAAGCTGATGGAGAGCGCCGAAAGCGACGACTTGAAGATCGGTCTGCAGAAAGCCGGCGAGCTGACGTGGAAGCAGCGCATGGACGCCGATGTCTGTGTCTCCTGCGGCCGCTGCGATGAAGTCTGCCCGGCGTACATGGCCGACAAGAATTATTTCTCGCCGCGGCAGCTGATTGCGCGCATCAAGCAGTCGCTGGTGGAGGCGGAGCGCAAAGACGCGACGGAGAAGGAAGCCGCCGACATCGTCGGCAAAGCCTTCGACGAAGAGTTTGTCTGGCATTGCCGGACCTGCGGCGCGTGCGTGGAAGTCTGTCCGGCGCTGATTGATCATGTCGGAACACTAATGGAGATCCGGCGCAATGAAGTCCTGATACAGGGGCGCATGCCGGAAGAGGCCGGTCGCGCGCTGCGTCTTTATGAGACGAACGGAAATCCCTTCGGGCCGCAGTCCACGCGCGCGGATTTTATCGAAGGGCTGAAGGCGCGCGTCGTCAGGCCGGGAGAGAAGGTGGATGTGCTGTACTGGGTCGGCTGCATCATCGCATTCGATCCGCAGAAGCACAAGATCGCGAGCGACCTGTGCCGGTTGATGGAGAAGTGCAGCGTCGATTTCGGCGTGCTGGGCGACGAGGAAGTCTGCTGCGGCGATCCGGCGCGCGTGCTGGGCCAGGAGATGCTGTTCCAGCAGACGGCGAAGGAGCAGGTCGAGCGGCTGAAACAGCGCGAATTCAAGACGCTGCTGACCGGGTGCCCGCACTGCTACAACGTGCTCAAAAACGAATATCCGCAGTTCGGCGGCCGTTTCAATGTGATGCACCACAGCGAATTCGTTCGCGAGATGATACAGAGCGGGAAGATCAAACCGCAGTATGCCGAAGCGCATACCTATACATATCACGATCCGTGCTACCTCGGGCGGTACCAGGGCATCTTCGAGCCGACGCGCGACGTGATCGCCGCGATGCCCAACGCGCAGGTTCAGGAAATGAAGAACCGCAGACAGAAAAGCCTGTGTTGCGGCGCGGGCGGCGGCCATTATTTCATGGATCTGAAACGCGGCGAGCGGATCAACAATCTGCGCGTGAAGCAGGCGCACGCCGCCGGCGCCGACACGATCGTGACGGCATGCGCGTTCTGCTTGCACATGCTGCAGGATTCGCTCAAGCTGCTCAATTACGACGAGAGCATGCGCGTGATTGATGTGGCGTCGCTCGCGGCCGACAGTCTCGAGCCGCCGGCGAAGTGATGGGGATGCGGAAACTGCTGATTGGGCTGGGCTGCTATGCCGTGTTGATTGCGGCGGCGGTGTACGCACTGCAGCCCATACGGACGTCGAACGACCGGTTTCTGCTGGGCTTTGTTCTCTGCTTCTTTGCCATTCTGATTGTTAAAACGGTTATTCGTTTTTTTCAGGACCGAGGCGAGGAATAAAACGCGAAGGCGCGAAGAGCGCGAAAAAGCGCTAAGAAATAACATTAAATCCTTTGCGTTTTTTTCGCGTCCTTGGCGTTTTCGCGGTTACTCGTTTCACTGAGGCTCCAGTAATCCAGGTTCAAAACCTGGTGCGGCCCGGCGGGCACGATCTTCAGCTCGTGACCGCCGGCTTCCATCGATCCCGGTTTTATTTCGAACGTTTTCCACTGATCTGCGGTATAGCCGTAACCCGGCGTTGGAGGCAGCGTGAAGGTATCGATATAGTTGCCGTCGAGAAACAGGAAATATTCGTGCGGCGCTTTGTCTTCGAATGCGTAGCGAATGGAAAGGCGGGCGTCTGCAAGATCTGTGGAGAGTGTGAATTTATAGGCGACGAAATCCTCCGGCCGGCGTCCCCAGAAATTTCCAAGAGCTTTCCTGCCCGACGCCGCTTCCTTTGCATCCAGGTCGCCGCCCGACTTTTCGTCGAAGTCCTCCCCTTCGCGCAGGTACGAAAAACCGGCATTTCCCGCGGGGGGATTCGGAACGGGGGGAGCGCTTGCAGATACGACATAGATCGGCCGCCCGTCGCGCTGGAAAAAGGTTTTCAGCGGGCGCCCCCGCAGATGCTGTCTCGCCAGGGCGTCCTTGAAGGCGGGGAGCATCGGCTTGTCCGCAAACTCCGGAACATGAAACACGAACGCAGCATTCCTGCATTGGAGGACCCGGTCCATGCAGGCAGCCGGGTTCTCTTCGGAACAGGCAAACTCTTCATAGCGCAGGCGCCCGTGCGTCAGCAGAATCAGCTGCGTGGTGAATCCCCATTCCATCAGCACGTATTTTCTGTCCGGATTTTCGCGAACAAAATCCCCAAGGCTGTAGATGGCGTCCGACCAGCCGCCGTGGCCCCCCTTCGCTTGAAAGGATTTCAGATAGCGTGCGCCGGTGACGCTATTGACCGCAAGCAGCGGCAGCAGGCCGGCGCCGATAAAAAGACGCTTCGGCAGGCGGGCGCTGAAAATCCATCGGCCGAGTTCGCAGACTGCATAGGCAGTCAAAATGAAAAGGAACGGATAGAAGGCGATCAGGTGGTGCGCCCCGGTCGCTTTTTCATTCAGGCAGATGAGAACGGCAATAACGGCAAATTGCGCCGCGATGAATAGAATTTCGCGCTTTTTCCTGAGGCGGCCCGCAATCCACAGCAGCGCGATCAAGGCCAGAGACCCGACAAAGTAATAAGGCAGCAGCGATCGATGGACCCACGGGACTGCCGCGGCGGCGCTAATTGCCTTGTCGAGCCGGCCCGATGGCGGCGATTGCAATAGAGTCGACGGCCGGCTGACTTCATTGTAATTGACCAGGTAATACACGCCGGAACCATCCAGGGTCCCCCGCGCCAGCAGGAAACGGTAGCGGACGTCTTCAATGCCTGGAACCGTCAGCGCCGATTGATGCTGAAAGGTTCCCAGGGGCACTTCGATGTTGTAGGCAATCAGGGGCAGGCATCCGAAAAGAACCGCGGGGACGAAGCTTAGGC
>CAZLHW010000283.1:0-943 GCA_964559085.1 uncultured Acidobacteriota bacterium
AGAGCCTGAGATCAACCTTAACGATTACGAAAAGCAAAAGACCAAGACCGGGGCCGTAAGATGGGAGACGCACATCCGGTTTTATACCGTAGCTTGTGCCAAGGCGGGCTATCTCCAAAAGTCCGAAAGCAACTGGATTCTCACAGAAAAGGGAGAAAAGGCTCTCAAACTTCCCCCCGGCGAATTGATTCGATCCGCACAGCGAGAGTATCAAGCATGGAAAAAGGCCCGGCCCGATGTTCCTGGCGAACAGGAGGAAGAAGGCAAGGTGGAACGTCAAGCTGCCTACGAGGAGGCTATTGAAACGGCAAGGACTGAGATTGAGGAGCATATAAATAATTTCGACCCTTACGAATTCCAAAGGCTTGTTGCCGAATTACTTCGGGCAATGGGCTACCATGTTCCGTTTGTTGCTTCTCCGGGCCCGGATGGAGGGGTTGATCTTTTAGCCTATAAAGATCCGTTGGGAACCACTGCGCCACGAATCAAGGTACAGGTCAAACACCGCGACTCGAAGGTAGCTGCAAAAGATGTGAGGGAACTTGAAGGCTTGCTTCGCAAGGAAGGCGATATTGGATTGATTGTGTCATCGGGCGGTTTTTCCTCGGAGGCGGAGCGGGAGATTCGTTCATCAAATAAGCACATCGAGACGATGGACCTTCAACGAGTAATCACATTGTGGCAGGAGCATTACGACAAGCTGAGCCAAACGGGGAAGGCTCTTCTGCCGTTGGTGAGGGTGTTTTTCTTGGCCCCGGCAGAGGAATAGCGTTCGGGCATCGCTTCAACGAGAAATCCCAAACCGGTTTCAGCCACGGCCATATTAGGAAACTAAAGCCATTTGCTACCCGATGCTACCCCGGGCCGATTTTTTAGGATTTAATTTGTCGGTAATTTTATTGGTGGAGCTGACGAGGATCGAACTCGTGAACTCCTGACTGCA
>CAZLHW010000283.1:988-5596 GCA_964559085.1 uncultured Acidobacteriota bacterium
CTATTACTCGACTACGCCAATGGATATTGGCGACCGCTAGGATCATTGATATGTCCACATAGTCCATGAAAATCCGTTTTTGCCTCCCATTTACCCCCAAATAACCCCCAAGCTTTTTCCGGTAGTTTTCCGGTCGTATCACAAATTTACGGATATCCCAGCCTGCGAGATAAGCGGGAAAAGCGAGATAAGTCTTCTAGTATATGACTCGTGTCATAGCAAAATACTTGCACTCTTTTTCTTTTATTGTTTCAAGTCGCCAAATCTCCAACCAGTGGTTGGAGAAATTTATCTGGATCCTGCAACGGAATGAAAAAAGCGCACCGATAGTGCGAGCAATACATTCACGGAAATGTCCTGTAAATCCGGATTGCGAAAAATGAGGGCTTTTGACATAATAGTTCAGAATAGTTGAACATTTATGTCAAATATCAGGCCTAAAGAGAACCAAAGACGCCTCTACGAACTAGCAGAGACTCAGGGAGGGTATTTCACGGCCAATCAGGCAGAGGCGCTTGGATACCGGGCGAATAAAAGAAATTATCATGTAAGCGCGGGGAATTGGGTCCGCGAAACTCGAGGAATTTATCGCCTAGCCCTGTTCCCCAGACCGGAACGGCCTGACCTCCTAATGTGGTGGCTCTGGTCGCGGGATCGCGCCGGCCATCCTCAAGGCGTGTATAGCCATCAAACTGCGCTAAGCCTTCACGACCTCACAGATCTGATGCCGGCAAAAATTGACATGACCGTTCCAAGGCCTTTTCGTCGTGGCACGCCCATTCCGCGGATCCTACGGCTCCATTACGACGACCTTCCTCAGAACGAAATTGAACAGATCAATGGAGTGCCAGTCACTAAAGCTCTACGAACAATTCTCGACATGTGGCAATCAGAGGAAGTATCGAGAGGCATTCTCCGTGCGGCGCTTCAGGAAGGAATCCGTCTGGGTAAAATCCGAAGCAAGCAAATCCAGGCAGCAGCAAAAAGCCGCAAATGGGGAAAACTAATTGCAGAAATAACTGAAGGAAGTGCAGCTTGAAACCAGACAAGGTCTATAAAACCGGCGCTTCGTTTCGAACGGCTCTTGAAGACCGTCTGGGTAAAATTGCAATGGAAGAGAGCGTAGATCTTCAACGAATACGCCGGCAAGTCTCCTTTGATCGGCTCCTGGCGCGTCTCGGTTCAACTCCGGACTCTCCCTGGGTGCTTAAAGGCGGTTATGCAATGGAGTTGCGCTACCATAAGGCCCGATCAACCAAGGACCTCGATTTCACAATGCGACTGACCTCTAAAAGCGCCCCTGGGAAAAACCAAATTTTGGCCCAGTTGCAGGAAGCTGCGGCCGCAGATATGGAAGATTTTTTTATCTATCGGATAGGCGAAGCCACAACGGATCTCGACGGCGCTCCCTATGGCGGAGCCCGCTATCCGGTTGAAGCGATTTTGGGAGATCGCACTTTTGCGAAATTCCATCTCGACGTCGGAGTCGGAGATATTGTGATGGAGCCAACGGAAATATTTCAGCCTCGGGATTGGCTAAGCTTTGTGAAAATTCCGGCAGCAACCATACCCGTCATTTCCCGAGAGCAGCAGTTTGCCGAAAAGCTTCATGCCTATACACTTCCTCGGCCTCAAAATCCCAACAGCAGAGTTCGTGATCTCGTGGATATGGTTCTTCTTGTTGAAAAAGATCAACTCGGCCGACAAAAAACGAAGGAGGCGATTCTTGCGACTTTCAAGCGCAGAGGAACTCACTCAATCCCGTCAGAATTACAGCCTCCGCCGAAGACATGGGAAAAGCCTTTCATAGCCTTTGCTGCAGAATGCGAACTGCTGATAGGTCTCAACGGTGCGTTTAGAGAAATCGACGCCTTCTTTCAATCTCTCAAGATCTCGGAAAAGCAACACGGACTGGTTTGGCAGATCGAATAAAGAAGTACCGCGCCACTGCGAAGGCCAGGAGGGGGGCGCGATGGCAATCCGGCCCAGGGCGGATGCTGGGCAGCAGCTGGAATCGCGGGGTGCATCAGCACCATAATAAAAGCTGACAGGGCGGTGCAGGCTACGCCGCCGTGTCGGGGCTTGCGCTTTCAGCGCTGGCATCCCGCATCTTCTGTCAATGATTTCTTCGTTTGCACTTTTGAGGACATCCAATTCTATCGATCCGCAATCTCGAACTGCAGCGCCTGCGCCGCTGTGTTGTTCTTTCCTTTAGCCACCTTGTCCTTTATGTGCAGTTGCAGCGTATAATTGCCCGGTTTGAACCTAGGCCCCAGACCCAGGCTCAATCGGATTGGTATTCTCTTCAAATCACTTAAAGATTCAAAATGTAGAAGCTCCGGCCGGCTTTTATAGATCTCTTCCTCATCCTTGAGCAGCACAATCTGAGATTCCAGCTCGGGCGGCATCCCTTCTTTGCTTTTGGCATTATAAATGACGGTTCCATAGCTGAAGCGGTCACCAGGACGATATCTTCGCAGAGCCTGGCTCCTGAGTTCTCCTGGTCTGGAACCTACATTCTGCTCTTTGTAATCCTTTCCGGTTCCTGCTTGGATCCAGGCAGCATCCTCCTCGTTATTGAGTATGACAATGCTTGAAAGCGCAAGTGTGTCCTTGCTCAGGTTCGGTATTTCCAGAAACTCATAAGCAGATCCAATGGAGCCCGAAATATGATCCTTAATAGCCACGCGGACATAATAGGCTCCCGCGTTCTCTTTGGTTAAAGAAAGGGAGAACTTTAATCCATGCTCCCGGATCCATTGAACCTCCGCATCACTGAGTGCGAGATCGACTTTTCTTTTTGCCGTTTCCTGAACCACGCCATCAACGTCTGTAGCAGCGGCAATTGCCTCAACGGAAATGGTATTTCTGCCCGATTGTTCTTTGGAAATTCCCACGGCGTTTCCATCCAGATGCACCCATGTCTTGAGACTATAGCCTTTTTTCCCGTCGTCCCTATAGCCGGCGGCCATGTTGACCTCAAGATCCTTGTACTGGAATGGAGAGAACATGGCTTTTATCAGAGGATTCTGTGTTTCAGCCGAGGTTTCTAAAGATCTATCAATATCTATGTAGCCATCGCGCGTTCGGACCTGATATCCGGGCCGTTTCACTTTGACCTTGATCTTATTGTAGAAGGCCTTGTTTTTTTGTCGGGATGTCGATTTGGGAGGGATATAGGTGAGCAGGTAATATCCCTTCATATCCTCTTCCAAATCCTTGATGCCATCTATAAAGAAATTTCTTCCCGTAAGAAACACACCCCCGGTCTTTTGCGACAACGGAAGCGGCTTGTAACTCTGCCGGAATCCTAATTCCATCTGCTGATACCTAATATCGGGAATTGGACCGGGATTTGAGGGGATGCGAAGCCCCACAGCGACCGGCTGCGCGTCGACCACTGCATCTGCCAGCCCCATAATATCCAGAGTGTGAATCACCACCCCTGCCCGCATAGCCGAGTCAGCAATCCGGTTATAAACAGAATAATTACTCACACTGGATACATCACTGACATGCATTGAAAGAAGCATTAGGAACTTGCGGCCCGGCATATCCTTCAACGCCCTTATGCAAAAGTCGATGGCCATCCATTGGGGAATATAATCCTCAATTATCCGCGGATCAGGAAGATCATAGGGGTGCTTCCAGTGAATATTATCAACCCTCGCCAACAACTCTCTTTTGTCAGACGTAAACGCCGAAAGAGACGCTGTCCCTCGAAATGTCTGCATTATTGCAACCATATCCCCCGGCTGCATCTGATCCTCGACATATTTTTTTATGCACATTCGCGCTCTATGGATCTGGGGGAACTTGCGCATCGACAGATCATCGACAAGAAATACAATGGTTCTCCGGACATCCTTCCTTGCTAATCTTGGTAGGGAGCCTGGAACTGCTTTCGCTGGCTTGTTAGTGCCACTCTGCATTGGCTCCGATTGAGGAACGTAATCGGATATATATTTGATGGAAACAATTTCCTGGCGCTTGTTGTCCTGATATACGTCAAAATCCTTTTCGGTCAGATCCGACGCCTGACGCCCCTTGCGGTCCAAGACAACCACATCCAGCCGTACTTCCTCAACACCTACCTTAATGGTGATGCCATCCATTGATTGGCTAGCCGACAGATTTTTCAGTGCTTGCCCAGGAGAGTAGATGCTTGATTCAATCAGGACAAGAAGAATGCTAATACAAATTTTCGATATTGCATGCCTCCGATTCATGCATTCGCTCCGTTAAATATTTTCCACAGGATAAGCATCGTAAAGCTTTATATGTGAATTCAGACCTATCGTCATTGTATCACAATGCTATTCCGTGTGGTCTAAGGATACATCCTATCGCTTGCTATTAATATGGCCTTGCCCTTCTGTAGGCTTTTCGTGCGTTGCCAAAATAGCCAAAGCACTGTCAATCTCCTTTTTATAGTTATCAAAAGGCTGAGCGCCAAAGATAAAGCTAAGTCCGCGAACCTTTGCAGGATTAGATGAAACAAACTCCGCAAGAATAAACGCAGGAACTCCGGGAATACCTAGCGCTTTAGCTACTATTATCTCGTTATTAACCTGTTGCCTATACTTGTTTGTTTTCAGACATTCCTCG
>CAZLHW010000284.1:0-5578 GCA_964559085.1 uncultured Acidobacteriota bacterium
CGATTACCATCCCCATACCGGAGAACAGTCCCAGCCGATGATCTCTCATGAAACAGACCCTTTCGAATCAACATCTCAAAATGTCTGGAAATGGCCGATCCGAGGGCCGATGCCCCCGGAATCGTCGTCACAAGGGTAACCGTAAACTTGCGAGGATGGAACAAAAATGAATAAAAATGGCGGATCTTGGAGCAGACGTTGTCGGCTATTGGCACTTGATCCGGAACAACATCGCGCGTTACCCTGCAGGTATGATGCGATTATTGGGCATTACGGCTCATCCGGACGACGAAATCGGGGCCTTTGGCGGCTCCCTGCTTCTTTACAGGAGCCGCGGCGTTGAAACCAGCGTGATTTGCCTGACAGCGGGCGAAGCGGCGACCAACAAGGGCTCGGCCGCGTCCCGCGAAGAGCTTGCCGCCATACGCCGCGGCGAGTTTGCAGCTTCATGCAAGATACTGCAAGTAGCCGATTTCGAGATCCTGGACTACCCGGACGGACGACTCACGCATACGGATTTGAATGCCGTCGTCGGGGATCTGGTCCGCCGGATCCGCCGCATTAAACCGCATCTGATATTGACGATGGGGCCGGAAGGAGCCATCACCGGGCATCTCGATCATGCCATGGCCTCTCTGTTCGCCACCATGGCCTTCCACTGGGCAGCCCGCACGGATCGCTACCCGGAACATTTCAGCGAGGGGCTGGACGCGCATCGGGCGCAGAAGCTTTATTACTGCACGGCTCCGATTGTTCTGCCCGATCGACAACCGGTATCGCCGCCGCCGTGCACCGCGACCATAGACGTGGCCCCCTTCCTGGAAGCCAAAATCAAAGCGTCCCAGGCCCATCTGACGCAGAAGCCTCTAATGGATCTGTTTGCAAAGACATTGCGCAAATTCGGCGGCCGTGAATTTTTCCATCTGGCGGCCGCCAACAGAATGCTGCCCGTGGAACATGAAACGGATTTGCTCGCCGGCCTTTCCGAATAATTCGGATGCCGGCCGTCGAGGTCTGCAGTAGCCCGGGATTGTTAAGTCTCTGCAAAGAATAGAGATTTTAATTGACAGGTTGAAATGAACCCCATACTATAGCCCCCATGTCCGGATCGGGTGACGGCCGCCAAAAGTTGGGCGGCCTTTTCATTATCGGGTTGCGGACCTATAGGTAATTGCAGTAAAGGCAGAAGGAGCAGGAAGTATCCATGGAAATGGAAAAAGAAACTGGGAAAGTCAAGTGGTTCAATAACGCAAAAGGATATGGATTTATCGAAAGAGCGTCCGGCGGAGATGTCTTTGTGCATCACACCGCCATTCAAATGAACGGCTTTCGAACCCTGACCGAGGGAGAGACTGTATCCTTTACAGTAACACGGGGCCCCAAGGGTTTGCAGGCGGAGAACGTTACGAAACCGGAATAGTACGACGCATGCCCTCTTGCACCCGGAGTGCGGGAGGGCGGTGCAGAATGCCCCGGGCCGCTTCGCAGTATTGCATCAAAGATTCTTGCGGATATAGCTGCACATTCTGTATCCGAGCACGATATTGAACGGAAATACACCCGACGTATAATGCCCGCAGTACAATGCAAGCGCAGCGTGCGGCAGACGCAGATTTTTATAGTCTTTTAAGACTTCCTCTGAAAGATCATGCGGGAACGTAAAATCATAGAGTGCGTGTACGAGCAATGATTTCTTACCGGTCCCCACAAGTTTCTTAAAATACGCCCGCGGGCTGATCGGCATCCAGATTGCCCGAAGATCTTCAAGCTCTATGTTTCCATCCAATCCTCGGCGTACATGACGCGTGGAGATTCCCCTCCATACCACATCGGCAAAATAGGGTGAAACATGGTTCAGAACTCCGAGAGTGAGTCTGGAATCATGAGCCAGTGTGATAAGCGCAATACAGGATCCTATGCTGGTTCCAAGGACTGCGAACCGGGTGTAACCCTGGGATTCCAGCCAGTCGAGCGCCGCTCGGGAATCCACTACCGCTTGGCGGACCGATTGGAGGGTTCGCCCGAGATTGGGGGATAGCATATAGTCTGCCCGTTCCAGTTCCTCCGGCATCCTGAGATCGTGGTAGGGAAGGCTAAGCCGCAGGGCTGAAAGGCCGAAGCAGTTGAGCATGCGGCAGAGCGCCCTATGCCCTTGTACATCGGCATTCCATTGAGGAAGCACAAGGACGACGCGACCCCCGGAATCGGTCGGGAAATGCCAGCCATGCACCGTGTTGTTCTTGGGATAGGGTGTGGGACTCGGCGTGGTGAATGTCAGGTGGTTTCCATCCAGCCGCCAGTCGCGCCCCGGGTTGTAGGCATAGTAGGCCTCGCTTTCCGAAACGGCCTTCCCGGCATATTCCAGCAACTGTATTTTGGGATCCTCCGACACGGTGCCGCCTTCAATGAAATCAAGCCCCCATTCAAAGGGACGAACCGTGCGATTGGTATCCCTCTGGGAAAGCGATCGCTCCCATCGATAAAATAGGCGAGATAGCACCGTTCCCTCGCTGCCTGGAAACGGGGAAATTTAGCAAAACCCCAAAGGGAAGGAAAGACCGTCATCGAAATTTGGGCTGATAATAATAACCCTTGCGGTAGATGATTTTGCTTGCGGGTTCCAGGTACTCAATGGCGATGCGGTGATAGGAATCCGGCAGGAGCTCCTGGTTCGATATATAGGTCAGGTAATATTTGCTTTTCAGCTCGCGGGCAACCTCGGAATAGATATGTTTCAGATTGTCATAGTCTTTCAGGAAAAAGCACCGCCCTCCGGTCTTTTCCGAGAGCTCCGACATCTCGCTTTCCTTTTTCTTGAAAAACTCCGCGACATAATCTTCCTTATCGCCAAACATTCTCTTCAGGGTGTCGGCAAGCATAATCACCCTTCGCTCCCGGGTAGCCTGCTCCTTTATCATCGCGGTTTTCGAAACAACATAGAGAGAAGCCTGCGATTTGACAACAGCAAGCGAAGCCGTCGGAAAACCGACGATGCTTTGATTATTGACGCAATCGGTTAGCAGAATGATGGCTTTGCGGCCGTCGATGACCCTGAGCTGATCCTCGGCGGCGGTATACAGAGCGTCGTAGAGGGCGGTTCTTACTCCCGAACGCAGTCTGCTGAGCGCTTTCCGCACCTTATTCAGATCGTTGGTCCAATCCAAAGCCCGGTAGACTTCATCATCGAATCCGATAATGGCAATGCGGTCTTCGCGCGACAGAGCCTTCGCGAATTCCATTGCAGCTTCCTTGATTTTTTTCAGCTCCGTTTTGCTGCTCATGCTTGTATCCAGCAGCAGGACGACCGAAACCGGATTCAGGTCGATGCCGAAGCTTCGTATCTGCTGCGGGGCTTGATCTTCCCAAATCCGGAAGTCCTGGCTCCGCAATTCCGAGACCAGGTTGCCCTGCGTGTCAAAGACGCTGATGGGGATTTTTACAAGATTGACGGAAACAGAAATAATCGGAGTTGCTTTGTCCTGGGATCCTGCAAACGGTGTGTGTACCGCTAAAATACTCAGCAGAATTATTGCGATGCTTTTTTTCGGCGCCATTGCCTTAATTCTAGCAATTTCCCCGGCAAATACTAAGAACCGTTCAAACCGGCCGACATGGGAGCACAGGGAGGACCTCCATTCCGGCCTTGGAAGCCGTGCCGCCATCCGGCCGGAATCGGAGGGCGTTCCTCCTGATGGACTGCATTGCGGCGGGTTTTGTGCCGTTCGGGTTTATCCGGCGGATGCGAGCGGGTGGACGCGCGCAGAAAATTGGATAAAATTGTGGAATCTATACATAAACGGCTTTTGCTGAGGTATGATAGCCAAACGGCAGTAAAGGATGGTTTTGGCTGTTTCATAGGAGGATCTCATCGTGACTTTGCCAAATTTCGCCTTTTTTAAAGGCCGCGTGGTTCCTTACAGCGAAGCAAAGATCGGCGTTTTGACGCATACTTTGAATTACGGCACCGGCATATTCGGCGGGCTCCGAGGCTATTGGAACGATGAAGAAAAGCAGCTGTTTGTATTCCGCCCTCACGATCACTACAAACGCTTCCTGGAATCCGCAAAGCTTCTGCTGATGGAGCTTCCGTATTCCGAGAACGATATCGTGCAGTTTACATTCGATCTTCTCAGGACCGAAAATTTTCGAACGGACTGCTATATACGCCCGCTCTGCTTTTTCAGCGACGAAGTGATCGGCGTACGCCTGCATAACCTGAATGCGGAGTTGAGCATCGTCGCCATCCCTTGTGGCCAGTATGTTGAAAACGAGGAGGGCAGTCACGTAACCATTTCCTCCTGGAGACGCGTCGACGACAATATGATTCCGGCCCGTGGAAAGATTGCGGGGGCTTACGTGAATTCCGCCTTTATTAAGACAGACGCGCAGCGCTCCGGTTTCGACGAGGCAATCGTTTTAAACCAGGACGGTCATGTTGCCGAGGGATCCGCTGAAAACTTCTTTATTGTGCGGAAAGGCGTTGTCTGCACGCCGCCGATCACGGAGAACATACTTGAAGGTATTACGCGACGAACCGTCATCATGCTCCTGCGGGATGAACTTGGTGTCGAAGTCGTGGAGCGTCCGATCGACCGGACGGAAGTGTATCTGGCCGAGGAAGCCTTCTTCTGCGGCACGGGAGTCCAGGTCGCCGCGATTACGGCCGTGGACCATCGCCCGATCGGAACCGGAGAGATTGGACCGATTGCGAAGGAATTGCGCCGCGTGTACTTTGATGTCGTGCGGGGACACGCCCCCAAATACAGGCACTTCTGCGTTCCTGTCTATCAAACAACCGAGGCTTTGAAAAAGTGATTTGGGGCGTTTTCGAGCCTTGAGATTTTACGGAAGCTCGAGGCTCAGGAGGCGCGCCAGCGCCCATAGATATAATTCATTTCGCGCAGTCGGCCCGCCGCTTCGGGTCTCATCTGTTCTTCGGTCATTCTCCAGCGCCAGTTATTATCCACTGTAGAGGGTGTGTTCATGCGCGCTTCGGTTCCGAGACCGATTACGTCCTGCATCGGCAGAATGGCGGTATCCGCAACCGAAGACAGCGCGAGGCGTATCAAATCCCAAACGGCGTCGGATCCATCCGTTCCCATGTAGCGCAGAGCCAGTTCTATTTCAGAACGCGCCTGGGCGCCTGTTCTCTGCCGGAACCACCCTGCCGTTGTCTCATTATCATGCGTTCCGGTATAAACGACACAGTTCCGGATAAAATTGTGAGGTTTGTGGGGATTCTCCAGCGATTGATCGCCGAACGCGAACTGCAGTACCCGCATTCCCGGAAAGCCCCAGCGGTCTCGAAGTGCGTGGACTTCGGGAGTAATGTAACCCAGGTCCTCCGCAATGAAGGGAACCTTTCCAAGCGCCTGCTGCAGAACTTCGAAAAACCGGTCTCCCGGGCCCTCCACCCATCGTCCATTCACAGCGGTTTTTGCATCCCCCGGGATCTCGAAATATTTTTCAAAGCCGCGGAAATGGTCTATTCGGATTATATCCACCATTTCCAACATGCGCTTCACCCGCTCGATCCACCAGCGGTAGCCGGTTTGCTCCATCACATCCCAGCGGTCCA
>CAZLHW010000285.1:0-5564 GCA_964559085.1 uncultured Acidobacteriota bacterium
CTGCGTCGCGCCGCCTTGCATCCGCCCACGCGGCGCTCGGAACGCGGCACATCCTGATTCTCGGACACGCTCCCAGCGCATAGGTCCCGAAAGAGGTGCGCTTCAATCTTTTGAGCCCGCCCTCTTTTTCAGCATCGGTGATAAAAACAGGAAACGGGTAGGACCTTTCCGATTTTCTGATAGAATGTCCCGCCATGGAACCCGTTTCGGCGACTGTGATCACCTGCAATGAAGAGCACAACATAGGCGATGCATTGCAGTCTCTTACCTGGGCCGATGAAATAGTCGTTGTCGACAGCGGAAGCAGAGACGGTACGCTGGAAATCTGCCGCCGGTACACAGACCGAATTCTCCACCGCGACTGGACAGGCTACGTCGATCAGAAAAACTTTGCAGTCGAAAACGCCAGGAATACATGGATCTTCTCGCTCGACGCAGATGAACGGGTCAGCCCGGAACTTCGCGACGAGATCCGGCATCTGGCCGCAACAGGGTTCCAGCGATCCGGCTATAAGATCCCGCGCATGGCATTTTTCATGGGACGATGGATCCGCCACGGCGATTGGTATCCGGACTACCAGCTGCGCTTGTTTGACCGGACCAAGGGAAAATGGGAGGGCGGCCGCGTACACGAGTCCGTGAAAATACGGGAGAAGCCCGGATTTCTAAAAGGAAATATTCACCACTTCACCTATCGCAATCTCTCCGATTATCTGCGACGGCTTGAAATCTATTCCAATTTGGCGGCGGTTGATTACAGGCAGCGGCGAAAACGTGCGACCATGCGAACCCTTCTCTTTAATCCAACGGCGGCCTTTTTTAAAGCTTTCGTCATGAAGCGCGGCTTTCTTGACGGCACGCCCGGATTCGCAATAGCCGTAATGGGAGCGATTTCGGTATTTTTCAAATATGCTAAGCTGTATGAACTCACCATATCAACGCACGGCAAAGAGTCAGGCTTCATGCAATCTTGATTTGATTTTTAAGGGATTTGGGATTATCTGACGATATTTAATCAAATTTATTTTCCAGGGGATTTATCTATGAAAGGTATTGTTCTGGCGGGGGGATTGGGAACGCGCCTGAATCCTTTGACAAAAGTGACGAATAAACATCTATTGCCCATCTACGATAAGCCGATGATCTACTATCCCATCGAACGGATGGTGGATGCCGGCATTCGCGATATCCTGATTGTCACCGGAGGGAAAAACGCCGGGGATTTTCTGCGCCTTCTCGGCAACGGCAGGGAGTTTGGACTGAATCATATCAATTACACCTATCAGGAAGGGGAAGGCGGCATCGCAGCGGCATTATCCCTGGCCGAATTCTTCGCAGACAAGCATCCCATTTGCGTGATTCTGGGCGACAACATCGTGGAGCGATCCATCGCTCCTTACGTGGATAACTTCCGAAAGCAGGCATCCGGCGCCCGCATCCTGCTTAAAGAGGTCTCCGATCCCCAGCGCTTCGGCGTTCCGGAAATACGCGGCAACCGGATTGTCCGCATCGACGAGAAGCCGGAGCATCCGGCCTCCAATTATGCGGTAACCGGCATTTATATGTATGATCCCTCCGTTTTCGAAATCATAAAAACCCTGAAGCCGTCCCAAAGAGGAGAGCTCGAAATTACCGACGTCAACAACGCCTATATCGAACAGGGAAAAATGCAGTACGACATTCTGGACGGCTGGTGGACCGACGCCGGCACCTTTGAATCGCTCATGCGCGCATCAAACCTGGTTTACCAGAAGGCGATGCAATCTAAAAAGAGCGGGCAGCAGCACCGCCCCGGCAACGCATGCGCGTCAAGCCAAGAAAGCGCAAGACAGAACAGCCCTGAATGCGACATTTGAGAGAAGGCCACCATGCTAAAACTTATGGTTACTGGAGGCGCCGGTTTCATCGGCTCCAATTTTGTCCGATATATTCTGGAACGCTACCCGGATTATCGGATAGTGAATTTCGACAAACTCACCTATGCGGGAAATCTTGAAAATCTGTCGGGGCTCGAAAAGGATCCTCGCCATCAGTTCGTACAGGGGGATATCGGCGACGAAGAAGCCGTCCGAAGCGCGCTTCAGAAAGGCGTGGACGCGGTCATCAATTTTGCGGCGGAATCGCACGTGGACCGCAGCATCCTGCATGCCGCAGACTTTATCCGAACCAATATTGCGGGCACATATACTCTGCTCGAAGTTTGCCGCAAAGCGGGCACGCGGCGATTCATTCAGATTTCAACGGATGAAGTTTACGGCAGTCTGGGCCCCACCGGATTTTTTACGGAACAGAGCGCCATTGCTCCGAACAGCCCCTATGCGGCAAGCAAGGCCTCCGCGGATCTGCTCGTGCGCAGCTATTTCCACACGCACGCCTTCCCCGCAATCATTACGCGCTGCTCGAACAATTACGGCCCCTACCAATTCCCGGAAAAATTAATTCCCCTGCTTATCAGCAACGCGATGGCCGGGATTCCGCTGCCGATTTACGGAGACGGCCTGAATGTGCGGGATTGGATTCATGTACGGGATCACTGTGCCGCCATCGACGCGGTGCTCCACCATGGAAAGGAAGGCGAAGTCTATAATGTCGGCGCCCGGCAGGAGCTTCCGAACCTGGAGGTTGCAAAGCGGATTCTCCGCGCGCTGCACAAAGACGAATCTCTAATTACTTACGTTCAGGATCGTCCGGGTCACGACCGCCGCTATGCAATCGATTCCTCAAAAATTGAGACTCAATTGAACTGGAAGGCCCGGACTACGTTTGATGCCGGATTGCCGGAGACCATCGAATGGTATCGCGGCAATTCGGAGTGGATCCATCACGTGCGCAGCGGCGACTATCTCACCTATTACGAGCGGATGTACGGGCATCGCGATAGGATTCTCGCGGAGCGCTAGCGGAGATGCAAAGGGCGGATATATGAAGGTGCTGGTTGTTGGCTGTCGAGGCATGTTGGGAACGGATCTGATGGCGGCGCTGGGGCCCTCTTATGATGTTTATGGAGCGGATCTTCCGGAACTGGACATCACAAAGCCCGAACAATGCATGGAAAAAGTGAAAAAAATCCGCCCGGACGTCATCCTCAACGCGGCGGCGTTTACACGCGTGGATGCCTGTGAGACCCGCCGGGAGGAAGCCTTTCTGGTCAACGGCCATGGAGCCGGAAATCTGGCCGAGGCCGCGGCCTCCATCGGATCGAGCCTCATTCACTACAGCACGGACTATGTTTTTGACGGAAGGAAGCAGGAACCCTACCAGGAAGAAGATCTGCCGAACCCCCTGAGCGTTTACGGCAAATCCAAACTCCTTGGCGAAAATCTGATTCGCGAGTATTGCCCAAACCACATGATTCTGCGAACTTCCTGGTTATTTGGGAAGAATGGCGCCAACTTCATCCGCACGATTGTGGATCTTGCGCGAAGCGGCAAGCCTTTGCGCGTTGTGAATGACCAGCAGGGAAGTCCCACTTATTCGCTCGATCTCGCAGTACACACGCGGATGATGATTGAAGCAGGCTGCCGGGGGACCTATCACGGTACAAACAGCGGCTCCTGCACCTGGTATGATCTGGCCAGGAACGCCCTGGTGTGGGCCGGCATCCGCGACATCGCCGTCACGCCGGTTACATCGGAGGAATTTCAAAGGCCGGCCCCGCGTCCCGCAAATTCCATCCTTGCGAATTCACATCTTCAACGCGAGGGGCTGCCGCCGATGAGGCCGTGGCAGGCTGCCGCGCGCGAATATGTGGAGCGTTTCCTGGGCGAAAGGGATTAGAATTCCGCGGCGGATTCTCCATTAAACAAGCCGCAAGCTGAATCTGGCGGCATGCCGCATTTGTAGTATAATCACCCTTCCATTTCTTAATCGGCATGGACGCCAATATTTCAGCGGACGCAAATGGCGGAAAAATCAATCGGCGAGAAAGTCGTCGCAACCAATAAAAAAGCCTTCCACGATTACTTCATCCTGGAAAAAATCGAGGCGGGTATTTCTTTGCTGGGCACGGAAGTAAAGGCCATCCGGGAGGGCAGACTGAATCTGAAAGACAGCTATGCGCTCGTGCGGGGTGGAGAAATTTTTCTGCTCCATTGCCATATCAGCCCCTACTCTCATGGAAATCGCGAAAACCATGACCCGACCCGAACCCGAAAGCTGCTGTTGCATGAAAGAGAAATCCGCAAGCTTATAGGGAAAACACAGGAAAAGGGACTGACGATAGTACCGCTGCGCGTGTATTTAAAACGCGGATTGATAAAAGTGGAACTCGGCGTGGTAAAGGGAAAAAAGCTATTCGACAAGCGGGAGACAGAGCGAAGGAAGGAAGCCGACCAGGAAGCCAGAGCTGCAATGAAGCACCGGCGGTAGCATCCGGACACCGGCACACGGTGGCCCGCGCCGGCAAGGCGCAACAAGCGGAGGAATTTTATGCAAATTGAATTTCATCCCGGAGAATACCAGGAGGTTGTCTGCGATTTGCTCGCCTATCCGGTTTTTGAAGAGGAGATTGCAGACTTCACTCCGCTGAAGGCTTTGGACAGATTAACCCGGGGTGCGGTCAAGGATGTTACGGATACCTCCGAATTTAAATCTGAGCTGCATCAGACCTGCAGGATTTCTAGGCCGGCCGGCCTGAAAGCGCGCAACCTCCTGCTGATCGGCGCGGGAAGGCAGTCCGCCTTTGAGCCGTCAAAATTAAGGGAAGTGGCGGGCGTTGCGGTCCGCAACGCAAAAAAATATGCCGCCAAATCCGCAGCTCTTCTCTGCCGCGGGATCGATAAGGCGCCCCTGGCCGCCCGGCTGGCTGCGGAAGGCGCTCTCTACGGCAATTATGAATCGGATATCTACAAAACGCGGGACCGGGAAAACAGAGACATCGAAAAATTTTCAATTCTTTTTTCCGGAAACGTTCCGTACTCTGAAATCGATGAGGCAATCCGGCGCGGAGTCATAGTCGGGAATGCAACGAATCTGGCCCGTACCCTTGGCAACGAACCCTCCAACATACTCACGCCGGCTCAATTCGCGGAGCGAGCCTCAACAGCAGGAGAGAAATCAGGCCTTGCCGTCCAGGTCCTTGAGCAGGATGAATTGGAAAAGCTTGGAATGAACACGCTGCTGGCAGTCAGCCGCGGCAGTGAAGAGCCGCCTAAGCTCATAGTGCTGCGGATCAAGGGACAGGAAAAGCGCCGAGCAAGGTCTCCTCTATACGCCCTTGTGGGAAAGGGCGTTACCTTCGACAGCGGCGGCATCTCCATCAAGCCTTCGGAAAAAATGGAGGAGATGAAGTGCGATATGGCCGGCGGCGCCGTTGTTTTGGGCGCAATGCTGGCGCTGGCTCAAATCAATCCTCGAAATAACGTGATCGGTTTAATCCCCGCGGTTGAAAACCTGCCCGGCGGGAAGGCGACAAAACCCGGAGATGTCGTAAAATCTTACCTTGGCAAAACGGTGGAAATCATCAATACCGACGCGGAGGGACGACTCATTCTCGCCGACGCCCTGGCCTATGCGCGCACGCTTGGCGCCACGAACCTCATCGATGTCGCCACGCTGACGGGAGC
>CAZLHW010000286.1:0-4360 GCA_964559085.1 uncultured Acidobacteriota bacterium
AGAAGGCGCAAAACAGACCATTGAACTTTGTCAGGAATCAGGAATATATACTGTAGGGGTTGGTCCTGATGAAAGTACCGCTAAAAATCCCTTTGTTATAAAAATAAAAAACAGAAAAACTGCTTTTGTCAATGTGGCGGATAATGAATTCCTGACAGCCCCTGATGGCACATACCAGGCTAATCCTGTTGATCCTGTTGAAACATACATCCAGGTTGCCGAAGCCGCTCAGGGAGTGCAGACGGCTGAAGCAATCCTGCAGGTGGCCCGCCGCCTTCTGGAACTGGCGGAGAGCCAGCGCGAAAAGGGAATTGCCACCGGACTCGACGTCGCCCGCGCGCGAACGCGTCTGGCAAACCAGGAGGTTCAGCTTTCCCATGCGCAGACCCTTAGGGATACCGCCCGGATCAATTTCCTGCGCATCGTGGGGGCGAGTCTGTCGGCGGACCTGGCGCTTTCCGACGCGCTGAGTTTCAATCCCGTGCGCGCTCCGGAGCCGGAGGTTGCCATTGAACAGGCAATAGCGGACCGGCCGGAGCTGCGGATCGCCGAACGGCAGGTGCGGCTGGCGGCAATGCTTCACAAGGCCGCATCCGCCGACCGGCTCCCATCCGTCAGCTTCTTTGCGGACTATGGAAGCAGCAGCACCACGATTGACGAAAACAGCCTTCCCACACGGTCTGTGGGCATTCGTATCGATATCCCCGTGTTCAACGGCGGCAGGACCAGCGGGCAGATTGCCGCGTCGTCCAGCCAGGAGCGCCAGGCGCAACAACGCCTTGCGGATTTGCGGTTTGAGATCGAGCGCGATGTGCGCGTTTCGCTGGCAAATCTGAAAACGCGGGAGAACCAGGTCGCCGCGGCGCGGCAGACCGTCGCTCTCGCCGAACGGGAACTCGAACTCTCGCAGGATCGTTTCCTGAACGGCGTCGCCGATAACATCGAGGTTGTAAACGCGCAGACGGCTCTTGAAAACGCACGACAGAGTCTGGTTTCCAGCACCGCGCACTTCAACGTGGCCCGGCTAAACCTGGCCGTTGCTCTGGGCCACGCCGAATCGTTCCGCTTCTGATGAAGCGGATCCTGGGGAATTCCGAGAATTGAGGATACGTACATGACAGATCCGGTTTCCGCACCCAAAGGAAAGTTCAATAGAAAAGCGCTTGCCGCAGTGCCGGTGGTCCTCGCACTCTTGGCGGCAGCCTGGTACTGGTGGGATTCGCGTTCGTACGAGTCGACCGACAATGCCTTCATCGACGGCGATATTGTACAGGTCGCTTCGCGGGTCCCCGGCCAGGTGGTGAAGGTCCATGTCCGGGACAATCAGCGCGTAAACCGCGGAGACCTGCTCGTTGAGCTCGATCCGTCCGATTACGAAGCGCGTCTCGCGGAGGCGCGCGCCAGATTGAAGGAAATAGCATCGCGGCAGACGGGAGCCGCCCGGAATCTTCGCCTGACCACCGTGGTTACCGGCGCCGTTGCGGATCAGGCGGAATCCTCCCTTGCAGCCGCGCGCGCCCAGCTGGCGGTGCTCAGGGCCCGTTTGAACCAGGATGAAGCGAACATCCGCGCCGCGGAAGCCAATGTGCTCCAGGCCGAAGCCCGCAGGAATGCCGCCCTTGCGGAAAAGAAGCGGGCCGCCATGGACGCGGAGCGGTACCGCGCTTTGTATAAGAAAGATGAAGTTTCGAGGCAGGCGCTGGATCGAGCCGAAATGGAAGCGGCTGCAACCGCCGCAAATTTCGAAGCCGCGTCCCAGGCGGCGCTTGCTGCCGCCGAACAGTGCTCTATGGCCATAGCGGCAAAAGCGGCGACGGAGGCGAGCCGCAGCCAGGCCGAAGCCATCGTTCGACAGAGCGAAGGCCGTTTGAGGGAGGCGCGATCGGGCCCCGACCAGGTGGGGATCCGGCGCGCAGATGTGAACGCTTCAAACGCGCAGCGGGAACAGCTGGAGGCCTTTGTTCGCCAGGCGGAACTCAACCTGTCCTACACGAGGATTTATGCTCCCGATGACGGATATATCACCAAGAAATCGGTGGAGCCGGGCAACTATGTGCAGGTGGGCCAGGCCTTGATGGCCGTGGTCTCGGAGCGTCTTTGGGTGGTTGCGAACTTCAAGGAAACGCAGCTGGAAAAAATGCGCCCGGGCCAGCCGGTCACCCTCAGGATCGATGCGTATCCCCAGCGCAAATTCCGCGGCATAGTTGACAGTATCCAGAGCGGATCCGGAGCCCGATTCAGCCTGATGCCGCCCGAGAACGCCACCGGCAACTACGTGAAAGTTGTACAGCGAATCCCCGTAAAAATCCTCTTCAATGAGGTCCTGCCGGCGGAATACCGAATCGGGCCCGGAATGTCGGTGGTTCCCAAGGTGGCAATTCGATGAACGGCGAACCGGGTACGGAGCAGACTGTACAGGCCTGGAGACCGCGCGCCAACCAGTGGGCCATCGCGTTTTCCGTGATGCTGGCGACGTTCATGGAAGTGCTGGACACTACGATTACAACGGTGTCCCTGCCCAATATTGCGGGAAACCTTTCCGCCACCGTCGACGAAGCGACCTGGGTTACCACGAGCTACCTGATTTCAAATGCGATCGTGCTGCCGGCAAGCGGATGGTTCGCGCTCTACTTCGGGCGCAAGCGCTTTTTCATGGCCTGCGTCGCGCTGTTTACTCTGTCCTCGCTTCTGTGCGGCATCGCTCCGTCGCTGGGCTTGCTGGTGTTCGCGCGTGTTCTTCAGGGCGCCGGCGGCGGGGCGCTCCAACCGCTGTCCCAGGCGATTTTGCTCGAGAGTTTTCCTGTGGAGAAGCGCGGCACGGCCATGGCTGTTTTCGGGCTGGGCGTCGTGGTGGCGCCCATACTCGGGCCGACCCTCGGCGGATGGCTGACCGAGAACTACTCCTGGAGATGGGTCTTCAACATCAACATCCCCGTCGGTCTGCTGGCCCTCCTGCTCGTATCCCGAAACGTAGAGGACCCGCCTTACATCCGGAACCGGAGACCCGGCAGGATCGACAGCTACGGATTTGCGTACCTCATCATCGGGCTGGGTGCGCTCCAGGTGATCCTGGACAAGGGGCAGCAGGACGACTGGTTTGCCGCGGTCTGGATCCGGTGGTTTGCAGCCCTGTCCGTTGCCGCCCTGGCGCTGTTTGTGGCGCAGCAGCTGCGAACGCCCCATCCGATTGTGAACCTGCAGGTATTCCGCGATAGGAACTTTGCATTTGGCACCGCCTTTATCGGTGTGTTCGGGGCAATCCTGTACTCGTCGGTCACGATCCTGCCGATTTTTCTGCAGCGGCTGATGGGATATACCTCCGAGCTGGCCGGTTATGCGACGACGCCGCGCGGTATCGGAGCGCTGATCGCAATGCCGCTCGTGGTGCGGTTGATCGCGCGCTGGGATCCCCGCTGGATGATGACCTTGGGCATCTCGATCTTTGCATGCTCGATGTGGATGCTGAGCCGCCTGAGTCTGGAGGTGGGGATGTGGGACATCGCAGTCCCCTGCTTCATTCAGGGCTTCGGCATGGGCCTGGTCTTTGTGCCTACCATGACCATGGCAATGGGAACCCTGCCGAACCGTGCGATCGGCAACGCCACCGGAGTGTACAACCTGATGCGCAACCTAGGCGGGAGCATTGGAATATCGGCGGCAGTTACCTATCTGGCGCGCAACGCCCAGGCCAACCAGGCGCTCCTGGTCGGCACCCTGACGCCCTACGACGCCCCGTTTCAGCAGAAGCTCGGAGCGATTCAGAACGGCCTCACGCCCCTCGTCGGCGCGCCCCAGGCGGCGCAGCAGGCACACGGCGCGATCTATGGACTCCTGCTGCAGCAGGCGAGCCTGCGGGCGTTCACCAACTGCTTCGCCTGGGTGACGCTCGTGATTCTCGTCTGCGTTCCGCTGGCGCTGCTGAGTCGAAAGGTGGCGCCGCGAAACAATCCGGGCGCTCATTGATTTGCCCGATGCGGCCGGCGCTTCTTGATATCGAGGGAGCGGCCGAGCGCGCCTTCGGTCCGGGCGTGCTGGAACAGCTCCTGGTATGTCGAGAAATAGGGAGTTGTTGCCGTCATGCGCAACGGCAACGATGCAGCCCATGATCGCGCCTGGAGCGATATCGAGTGGTTTTTATGCGCCGGACGCGGCCTCTGGCGGCGAAGACGCGAGCGTGTGGAGGAGGTCTGCTGGAGCGCAAGCGAAATCCGAAATACCTTCAAAGCCGCAGGATTCGATCGGGTACGTTCTATGGATGCCACACCCTATTTCAAGAATCCTATGATCCGGCCCGGGTGCCGCACTCTCTACCTCATCCGCAAGGCACAATAGATTGGCTCCCGAAATGCTTTCCTTCGGA
>CAZLHW010000286.1:4370-5558 GCA_964559085.1 uncultured Acidobacteriota bacterium
GTGCAAATTGGTTGTCTGCCTGAGAGGGCGAAAGAAGGAGGGCTCCCCGGCGCTGCCCGGAGATTCGGGACATGATGGATGAGGGCTGGATCGGGTGAAAGAGGCAATCCATTTCTTTTTCTTTCGCCCCTGCCGAGGCTCTTGTATACATCCTATCCTACCGGGGGTTCGCTGCGCTTCACCCCCGGCTATCTTTCTGCGGCCCCTCCGGGGCAACGACATCATTTCTACCCGGCCGCTTTCTACTTCAGGGGCAATGGCGTATTGGCAGGCCCGGAGGGCCGTCAGATAGATAGCCCCGGGCGCCAGCCCGGGGTATTGCAATTGTCGCCGCAGGAGCCCTGGCAAGGGCGAAAGAAAAGGATGCGGAACGTATTGTTATCGACGCACACTTCCGTTTACACCCCTCCGGAGAGAGAGTTCGACTCTTTGCCGTTATTGATTTTTGTACTGAATAAGCTCAAAGCAATTTCCGGCATTATCACGAATAAAAGCAAAGGCGACGCCGGGAGTGTCCACCGGCGCCATGGCGATTTCAGCACCCTTTTCCTTAAGCTCTTTGACCGCCATAAATACATCCGGCACCTGGAACGCCATATGAACAGTCCCGTGAACGCGCAGGTCTGCCGAAGGATCGCGGCGGTGCTCAGGCAGACTTTTGGCTCCCGTGATTTGGAATAGCTCCAGGTAGCAGTTGCCTCGCCTGATATGGACGACGGTCATGTCGGCGCCCTGCTTCATGCGCGTTACAACTTCAAAGCCAAGCATTTTGTGGTACCACGCGGCAGATTCCTCCGCATTCGGAACACTGATGCCGACATGATGATGCGTGATCTGGAATCCAACCGCGGCATCCTGCGCCATCAGCGCAGTAGCTCTCATCGCCGCCACCGCAAGCAGGAAGGCAACACCCAGAACTATTGTTCGATTTCTCATCTTCATACGGTTCCTCCAGGCACATTTTATTCCACCACACTTCATGCGCCTAATCCTTAGGATGATCTCCCGGCTCTGCATTAGAGTTTTCTTCGCGTTCTTGGCGTCTTAGCGCTTCATTCGGCTTAACCGCCAGGACGCAAGGAACGCGAAGAATCGAAACCAACATGATCCGGCAGTTCAAATGTTACAGCTTGGTTACAATGCAAAAATATATGGCCAAAATCGCATCTAAGTCAGAAAATCAGCATA
>CAZLHW010000287.1:0-5546 GCA_964559085.1 uncultured Acidobacteriota bacterium
CCGCGATACAGACGAAAGCAAGCAGTACCAAAGGAATTGCAGTCAAACGCATTGAATTTCTCCTTTTGACAATTGATGCCGTGCTCAAAAAGTGAAAGTTTCCGCCGGGTTGATTTAAAACTCAAGAGAAAAGGTCATCGATTCCTGTCCGGCCTGGTCGGCCCGCATGCCTGGCGGGCGCCGATTGTTATGCGGCCGCTCCATCGGGGTCGGACCGAAACAACTGCCATGATTACAGATGGATATGGGGAAATCATCGCTAAAAAATGTCCTTAGACGCTGTTTTCGGGGGGTCATTTATAAGTCTAAGCAACAGATTTCGAATCCCAGCTTTTCCATACGAAAGAAAGGGTCTCTCCGCAAGCGGAAGCTGCTATAAAAGTTCTTAAACTCAATAAAGGAGGCCCAAAATCGCGTTTAAGGGCGTATTTTACCCGCATATTCGGACTAAATGATTGGCACCAAACAAAATATTTCGGTGCGACCCCGGTTGGATTGAAAAGGTGCGAGGCCAGGGTAAGCTTGACATCGCTCTGAGAATATGCAGAATGCCATCACCCTGCTTGTTGGGAGAGGGTGTGTTCATGGTGCGGGTGAAGGAAATCGAAGGATCGTGCAGGATATAGGAGCGGTTGGATTCAGGGTCTTTCTGGCTTTCGCGCTTGCGGTCTTGGGCGGAGCCGTCAGCGTCGCCACGGCATTGTCGCATGCGCGCTTGTGCCGCTTGATCAGTTTTGCCGCGGGCACGCTGCTCGGGGTGACGATCTTTTCCATTATTCCCGAAGGCTACGCCGCCATCTCGCTTCCGCGGCTCGGCGCCGCGCTGGTTTCCGGATACCTGCTTTTCTGGCTGATCAGCCATTATGTTTTTCACGTCTGCCCGGCATGTGCGGCAAGCCATTTCGACGAAGCCACAACGCACCGCTTCAGCGAGATCGCGGCCGCCATGGTTATCGCCTTAGGCCTGCACAGCACGATGGATGGTCTGGCGCTGGCTCTGGGCGAGCAATCGGAATTGGCCGGAGGACTGGATTTATCCCTGCTTCTCGCGATCTGCATTCACAAAGTGCCCGAAGGACTCGCGCTGTGCGCACTTCTGCTCGCTTCCGGCATGAGGCGTCTCAGAGCTCTCGGCTATGTGGCCGCCGTGGAAGCGACGACGCTTGCCGGCGGGGCGATCGGATTATGGGTTGTGCCGCATGTTTCCGAACGCTGGCTGGACACTCTTGTGGCTCACGTGGGAGGCGGATTCATTTTTCTTGCCGTCCATGCGGTTTTCGGCGAGCTGGTCAAGCATGGACGAAAGGCGGTTCTGGTCTATTTCGCCCTGGGAGTCCTGCTGATCGGCGTTCTCAACATTGCACTGCATGGCCACTAATCTGCACGGAAGATCGGCCGGTGTTTATTGGAGCTTTCCCTCGCCGCTCTTTGCGGCTTCGCGGTTTAGCCGCAAAGAACGCGAAGAATTGCAGCCAGAAAAGAACGGCACGCCCATTGCGATCGGGCTCGGGAATGCCGGAGGGACTGTCCCCGTTCACCGCTCAAAATTCGTGGCGTCTCCCGCCGCCGATGTAAGATCATCCTCCAGCCGGCGCAAAATTGGTGCGGGGCGGCGGCGGCGTTGCCCTGCGGCTGCGATAATGAAAGGAGAAAATGCAATGCGGTTGAAAATGTTTGCTGTAGTCGTGACCCTGATGCTGTTGTTTATGGTTGCCTGCCAGAAACCTGCGGGTGAAAGCTCTCAGCCTCCGAGCGCCGAGGCTCCGAAGCCGGCGGTTCAGGCGAATTGCGACCGGGCCTGCCTGGAAAAATACATTGACCAGTACCTGGATGCGATGCTGTCGCATCAGCCGATCCCAACGCTTTTCGCTAAGGACTGCCGATTTACCGAAAACGGGGTGCAATTGCCCCTGGGAGAAGGGCTGTGGGCCAGCATGGTGGGAAAGGGCACCTACAAATTTTACGTCCCCGATGTGGAAACCCAGCAGATCGCCTTTATCGGCACCGCACGGGAAGAGACGCAGGTTCCGGGAGAGGGGAATCCTGTGGCGTTGGCCATACGCCTAAAAATCAGAGACGGGCTGATTGCTGAGGCGGAACAGCTTGTGATTCGGCCCGAGAGCAATCTTTTTGATCCGACGCGCAAGCCGCGGGAATCGGCCGCGGAGAGGATTGAAAAAATGGGCGCCCCTCACCCGATATTCACCGAAACTATCCCCGAGGCTGAACGGCCCTCGCGCGCGGAGCTGATCCAGACCGCCAATTACTACTTTACGGGGATGCAGCAGAATGACGGCAAAGGTTACTATCCTTTTACCGACGACTGTGAACGCTATGAGAACGGCGAACGCGCGACCAATGTCCCTCTAAAACCGGGCCAGAAGCGGCCGGATCCCAAGAAGGAGCTGGTTTATTCAAGCGCCTGGAGCTGCAAGGAGCAGTTTGAGTCCGGGCTCATCCATTTTGTCACGCGGATCCGCGATCGCCGTTTCGTGGCCGTGGTTCGCGAGCGCGGCATCGTTTTCAGCTTCTGCTTCTTCGACCATGCCGCCGGCAAATCCCGCCATTTCAAATCTCCCGACGGCCGCGATGTGGTTGCCGGACCGACCGAGCCTTGGACGTGGCAGGTGGCCGAATTGTTCAAAATCGAAAAGGGCAAAATACGCCGGATTGAGGCTGTACTGCAGCGATGCCCTTACGGCATGAACTCCGGATGGAGCACCTACGAGCAGGGAATGTCGGATCAGATCCAAATGTAATTACGAATGACGAGTGGCGAATTCAAAGCCGCCTGCTTCAACTCGCCACTCGTCATTTGTCAGTCTGCGACGGCCATTTCCAGTTCCCGCAGACGCGCCGCGGCCTCTTCGCGCAGCTTGTATTTCTGTACCTTGCCGCTGGCCGTCATCGGATAGGAATCCGTGAAAAAGATGTATCTGGGGATTTTATAGCGGGCGATTTTACCGCGGCAGAAATCCTGGATTTCAGCCGCCTCCAGTGCTGCGCCGTCGTGCAGCTGGACAAAGGCAGCGGCCTCTTCTCCATATTTCCGGTCCGGGACCGCTACGATCTGGACATCCCGGATGCCGGGAATTTCGCGGAGGAAATCTTCGACCTCCTTGGGATAGATGTTTTCTCCGCCGCGAATGATAACGTCCTTCAACCTTCCGGTGATTCGGATGAAGCCCTCCTCGTCCACCACGGCCTGATCTCCGGTTCGCAGCCATCCGTCCTCGCTGAGCACTTCGGCCGTCTGTTGCGGCATTTTGTAATACCCCTTCATGGTGTTATAACCGCGGGAGCACAACTCTCCATGCCGGCCGGGCGGCAGCTCTTCGCCGTTTTCCGGGTTGATGATTTTAACCTCTACCCCTTCGAAGGGCTTTCCCACCGTCGACACGCGCACGGTAACGGGATCGTCGGTTCGCGTCTGGGTGATTCCGGGTGAAGCTTCCGTTAATCCATACACGATTGTGATTTCCGGGCAGTGCATTTTGTCCATAACCTGTCGCATGACCGGTTCGGGACAGGGAGATCCGGCCATGATCCCGGTCCGCAGCGACGACAGATCAAACATGTTGAACATCGGGTGTGTTAATTCGGCTATGAACATGGTGGGCACGCCGTAGAGAGCGGTGCAGCGTTCTTTCTGGATGACGGCGAGCACCATCAGCGGGTCGAACGTCTCGAGCGGCAGAATGGTGGCGCCGTGGGTCAGGACGGCCATCACACCCAGGGTGATGCCGAAACAGTGAAAAAGAGGAACGGGAAGGCACAATCGATCGATGCCGCAGAATTTCTGCCGCTCCCCGATGGAGAAGCCGTTGTTGATAATTCCATAGTGCGAGAGCATCACGCCTTTTGGAAAGCCCGTTGTCCCCGAAGTGTACTGCATGTTGACCGTGTCCTGCGGGTCCAGGCTCGCTTTGACCCGGAGGAAGTCTTCCGGGCGGGTCCGGTCCGCAAGATCCATTACTTCATTGAACCCGTACATGCCGCGATGCTGACGGTTGCCTATGTAGACGACTGTTTTTAAAAACGGGAAACGGGCGCTCTGCAGAGAACCCCTCGGGGTGGTCTTCAATTCCGGAACGAGATCATAAATCGTCTGCACGTAGTCCGTCTCGCGATAGCCGTCAATCAGAAACAGGGCTTTCATGTCCGACTGCCGGACCACATACTCGAGTTCGGAGGGGCGATAATTTGTGTTTACCGCCACGAGAACCGCACCGATGCGGGCGCATGCATAGAACACCGTCAGCCAGTCCGGTACATTCGTGGCCCAGATGCCGACGTGATCCCCCTTGCCGATTCCCAGCGCCAGCATCCCCTTCGCCGCGCGATCCACCCTGGCGTTCAATTGCCGGTAGGTGTATTTCAAATCCCGGTCCGAATAAACAAGAGCTTCGCGGTCCGGATATTTCCGGGCCATCTCTTCCAGCAACTCTCCGACTGTGCAATCAAAGAATTCCACAACCGCATCCTCCACGCAGAATTTTTTATGTTGCATCCGTGCTCTGACGGACGCAAGTGTCATTTTCCTTCGTGCGCGCGACGCCGCTTCCCGGGTATACTTTTTCCATGAAACGATCCGGTTTTGCCGATCTGCCGCTTCATGGAGGGCGCGTCCCGCGATGGCTGGCGGACCGCATGTCGCTGCTGGGATCCGCCATCGTCGAATCCATCCTGCTTCATTACGGGCATGCGGAATTTCTTTCGCGCCTGGCCGATCCGTTCTGGTTCCAGGCGCTGGGCTCCGTAATGGGCATGGACTGGCATTCCTCAGGCATTACAACTTCGGTAATGGGTGCTTTGAAACGAGGCCTTGCCCCCCGTGCGGATGAGCTGGGCCTTTACATTTGCGGCGGCCGGGGGAAGCACGCGCGCAAGACGCCGGATGAACTGCGCGCCGTCGCCGAGAAAAGGAACCTGGACGGGGAGGCGCTCATTCGAACCAGCCGTCTCACCGCACGCATCGACAACAATGCGATTGCCGACGGATTCCAGATTTATCTGCACACCCTTGTTCTCAGTGCGCACGGGGATTGGACCGTGGTCCAACCGGGCATGAATGAGATCAACAAAAGGGCCCGACGCTACCATTGGCATTCCGCTTCCGTACGGGATTTCACCTCGGATCCGCCTACCGGCATCGTCGGAGAAAATCAGGGAATAATTCTGAATCTGGTGGACGCGAATGCGAAAGAGGCGCAGCGGGCGCTGCTGGATATTGTAAAGGAAAAACCTGAAACGACGCTGCGTACGGTCCGGCAGCTGATTGCTCCCGGACGCCATGAGGTCCGCGCGGAGGACGTCGACCTGAAACGGCTTGGGTCCGTGCTGGCCCTGGCCTATGACAGGGAATTCCGCGATTTTGCCTCCCTGCTTCTGTTGGATAATCTCGGCCCTCGCACTCTTCAGGCTCTTGCGCTGATTGCTGAAGTGGTGCATGGTGCGCCCGCGCGCTTTTCCGATCCGGCACGCTTTTCTTTTGCCCTGGGCGGGAAGGATCGCCACCCTTTCCCCATTCCTCTCAACACCTACGC
>CAZLHW010000288.1:0-5538 GCA_964559085.1 uncultured Acidobacteriota bacterium
TCCCGGTTTCGAAGATTGAAAAACCATCTTTCCGTTGGAGGCGAAATGAGAAAACTGCCGGCCAGGTTTTTGGAATTCAACAAAAAGTATCCCCGTGTCGCGGAAGCCTATGAAAATTTGGCCTCCCAATGCCGTGAATCCGGACCGCTCAACAACAGGGAGCGATGTCTGGTAAAACTCGGGATCGCCATCGGCTCGGGAATGGAAGGATCCGTGCGCTCCCAGGTCCGCAAGGCTTTGGATATCGGCTTAAGGCGCGATGAAATCGAACACGCCTTCCTGCTTGCCATCACAGCAATCGGATTCCCGTCCATGATGGCCGCGCTGACAGGGGCTGACGACATCCTGAATAAGGAGGAGGTTCGATCCGACTCCAACGGAGAATAGGTGTAGACAAAACATCATAGGAGAATGAAATGGGAAAAATTAAACTGGAACAGAAAGCCGCCGGGCCGCTGCCTTTGTTGGGATTCTACCCGACTATCCTCGTTGGGGTGGATGTGGAGGAGAAGCCGGATTTTACGGCCGTTGCATGGACCGGCGTGGCTTCAAGCATTCCGCCGCACCTCACGATCGCTTTGCAGCATCATCGTCATTCTCTCAAAGGCGTTCGCCGGCACATGGCTTTTTCCGTCAATATTCCTTCCGGCGATCAGGTCAAGGAAACCGATTATTGCGGCCTGGCCTCGGGCGCCAGAATCGACAAGGCCGCAGACTGCCGCTTTCGTGTTTTCTACGGCCGGCTGAAAAATGTCCCCTTCATCGAGCAATGCCCCATCAATCACGGCTGCGAGGTGGTGCAGATTTTAAATCTGGGCAGCCATGAACTCATCGTGGGCAAAGTTGTGGAATCCTTTATAACCGAAGAATGCCTGACCGACGGCAGGCCGGATCCTGCGAAGGTAAATGCCTTTCTTTTTGCGGGATTCGGCTATTACACCATGGGGCAGCATTTGGGCAATGCGTTCCGCTGCGGCATCGATATAAATCCCAATGCCCGATTGGACACTCTGGAAGAACTGAAAAAGAGAGAAGAATAGGAATTTCAGGCGTCTTTGAGTCTCAACTCGAATTTAAGGGGAGAACGGAAATCAAGCGGATGTTCGGCGACGGTTTATGAAAGCTCCGGAGGGGTGAAGCAGCCGCGCTTTTTCAGGGCTTATGCCCGATGCGCGGGAACCCGGGCGTTCGATGCTGCGCATCCTTCGGCCTGGGCTGCGCTGCCGCGCACCCGCTGTGCTTGCGCCGCCGCCAACCGGGACGTGAGCGCTGAAAGCGCGGGGCAAAGCAGCCCAGGGTGCAAGCCCTGGGTATCTGTGGAGGCGGGCATCAGCCCTGAAAGGGCGGTGCAGTCTGCTTCAGCCCTTCAAGGTTTGGGCGCGCCGCGCGCGGGCCCCGGGCGTTCGATGCTGCGCATCCTTCGGGCTGGGCTGCACTGCCGCGCACCCGCGGTGCTTGCGCCGCCGGCAATCGGCATCCCTGGCGCTTATGGCGCGGACGATTGGCGCAGTCTGGGTGCACTCCATAATGCATGTATCCAAATCGGCACTGCCCGGCACCTTCGAACTACCGCTTTATGGCTGCCTTAATCTCTTTAAGCTCTTTGGCCGCATGGGTCATAATCTCCATCGCATAGTCATGATTATGCGCGCCTCGCGAGCCGTCTCTTTCCAGCAGCGAAATATTGAAGGTCAGGTTGCTCAGCTTTTCTTTAAGGGAAGCGTTCAGCAGATCCGGATTTTCCTTCACGGCATCATGGACGGCCTTAAGATCCGCCTGAATCGGATCCATTGCCGCCTTATAATCGCTCTGCCATTCCCGGAGCTGTTGCGCGCGCGCCGGGCGGTTGTTGTCTTTGTGGCAACCGGTGCAGGTATCGGTTTGTTTCTCCGAACGGTCCGGGTCGTCCGGCCGGAGAACCTTCATGCGATGGTTCCCTTCGGTCATGTGGCAGGAAACGCAGCTGACGGCGGAATGGACATTTCTTAAATCGTCGACGCCTCTGGCCCCCTCGCCCTTAAGCATGGCCCGTTGCCTGTGGCAGGACTCGCAAAGCTCTTCGGGATCGGCAATCAGTTTGCGCGGATGCTTGCCGCTGCGCGGATCGTGGCAGGCCAGGCAGGAAATTGTGTGGAAACTCTCTTTCTTTGCCAAGTCCGCCCGGCCGCCCTGCCGCTTCGCCGAGAAACCTTCGGTCGAGTGGCAAGCGTAACAATCCGCGGCGGCGGCATTGGCTATCCGGCCTATGGCTTTGCTGTGGCCGGAGGCCTCCCACATGCTTTGTTTTTCGGCATGACAAGCCTGGCAGGATTGAAAATTTGTATGGTCGGGAATCTCTTTTTTCCCCTCGGCCCGGACAACAACTATAACGGACAGGATTGCGGCCAGGCCTGTACAGGCGTAAAACATTTTCCGTGCTGTCTGCTTGCTCATTTCAAAATATCTCCCGACATAGCTGCAGTGGAATAGAAGCGCCGCTTCCGATTATAATGATTGCCACAGTTCAGGGATAACAAATAATCCTGTCGCGGGAATTCGATTCTAAAGGAGACAGCTATGGAGCATTCCAATCGTGAAGGGACAGCGTACGAGCCGGACCTTTTGCCGGATCGGCGGGAATTTCTCAGGCATTGTGTGGCTTTGGCCGGCGCCGGCATTGCCGGATGCCTCGTGCTGTCGGGGGACGAAGCAAAGGCGCAAATCACAGCGCCCGACGACGCGCGTCTTGAAATCCGGCGCATCCGATATCCCGTTGACGGAGGCGAAATGCAAGCCTATCTCGCCCGGCCGAAGGGTAAAGATAAACTGCCGGCCGTCATCGTGATCCATGAAATTTATGGTCTCAATGGCCACATCGAAGACGTAGCCCGGCGCATGGCGCTGGAAGGCTTTCTGGTCATTGCGCCGGATGCCCTGTCGCCGATGGGGGGCACCGCAGCCAACAGCGCAGACATCATGGGGAAAATGCGGCAATTGGATTACGCCGCAACGGTCAAAAACTTCACGGCGGCCGTCCGCTACCTGCAGACACACCCGCAAACCACGGGCAGCGTCGGTTGCACCGGATTCTGCTGGGGCGGGGCAATGACCAACCAGGTAGCCGTCAATGCTCCGCAGCTGAAAGCGGCGGTCCCCTACTATGGCAGCGTCCCTGCCGCGGCGGATGTTCCCAAGATAAAGGCTTCGATGTTGTGCCACTTTGCAGGAGAGGATACGCGAATCAACGAAGGCATCCCGGCGTTTGAAGAGGCGCTTAAAAAGGCCGGCATCGAATACCAGATCCATATGTATCCGGGCGCGCAGCATGCTTTCAATAACGACTCCAATCCCAGCCGCTATAATAAGGAGGCTGCGGAATTGGCTTGGAAGCGGACGGTGGATTTTTTCAAAAAGAAACTCTGACCGCTTCCCGTACAGACCCGACGCGCCGCCCGCGCTTCCGACATGAATCCCGTCTATACGATGCCGGTTTGAACGCGCCAGACATCCGCCAGCATCGCCACGAAGGGGCGGCAATGCGTGAAAAACCGCAGGTAGCCCGGGCAGAGATAGTTCAAACCCGATTCGCCGTCGGGAGTGGTCGCTATCCGATCTTTGGGGCAGCCGCCGTTGCACATGTCCAGAACTGCACAGCTGCGGCATGCCCGGGGCAGCGTGTTCTGTTTGGCCAAGCCAAAGGCTCTTTGCCTGGGACTGTCGAGCATGCCGGCGAGTGCCGCTTCGCGGATGTTGCCCAGGCGGTGCTCCGGCTGCAGGAAATGGTCGCAGCTGTAAACGTCCCCATTGCTTTCAAGAATCGGTACGCCGCCGCACGTAGTGCGAAAAATACAAAGAGTGTGTTCCAAGCCAAAAGCCGGGCGCGCCGCTTCTTCAAAAATCTGCACCTTAACCCGCCCGATGTCCCGATCGCGCCACACGTCAAAGATTGCGCATAAAAATTCACCCCACGCGCCGGCCGGCACCGAACGCTTGCTGACAAGATTCTCCGCCAGAGGTTCCACCAAAGGCAAAAAGGTGAGGTAGGGGATGCCCAATCCGAGGAAGAACTCATAGACCTCGAGCGGACGGCGCACATTCTCGGAATGAACCACACAAAGGATTTCGATTGGAACGCCATGACGCTGCAGCCGTTCGACGGCCTGTAAAACCCGTTTGTGCGTCGGATCGCCGGTTGGAGTCACTCGATTCCGATCATGGCAGGAGGCCGGGCCGTCCAGGCTGAGCCCAACGGTAAATCTCTCTTCGGCAAGAAACCTGCACCACGCGTCATCCATCAGCAGGCCGTTGCTCTGGATGCCGTTTAGAATCCGCCGGCTTTCCGGGCAATGCCGCCGCTGCAGGGCTGTGATCTTGCGGAAGCCGTCGACGCCGAACAGCGTCGGTTCTCCTCCGTGCCAGGAGAAGCGGATCACGGGATCTGCACAGGCTTGAATATGCTGGATTATATACATCTTCAGCAGATCGTCGGGCATGCACGGCTCCCGGGACATCTCAGGAGAATGATAGTAGCAGTAGGTGCAGTGCAGATTGCAGCGCGAGCCCACGGGCTTAACTAAAACCTGAAACTCCCGAATGCGTTCTGCAGTTCTCTCGGTCATTATTTTGGCTCGATATCGTGCCCAATTTGAGCCGTCCCACCCGTCAATACAAGAAAAAAGCGATGTGCGGCGGCGCCCTTCCTCAATGAAGAATTCTCGTTGCTGTCGTTGCGGAGATGCGGTAAGGTGGCGCATAAAGCGGGCCGGGATCCGATGCGAGCTACCGCATTTTGAATAAACCCTAAAGCATAGGAGGTTTTGTGAACCTCAATCCATCTAGAAGACAATTTCTTCAGGCAGGGCTGGCGTTGCCTGCGGCCGGGCTTGTTTCTTCTACCGGCTTGGAACCGGCGTTTCAGGATGCCCCGAAAGAAGCTCCCAAGGTCGTTTACAGGACTCTGGGGAAGACAGGCCTGAAAGTGTCCGGCGTCGGCTACGGCATTGGATTCGTTCCGATTCCAGAGGTGGTTGCCCGTGCCCTTGATATGGGCATCAACTACTATGATACGTCCCGCGATTATGGCGACAGCGAAAAGATCTTTTCCGGTGTGATCAAAGGGCGGCAGCGGGACAAGATCGTTATCGCAACCAAGTCCCCGAATCGAAGAAAGGACGCTATTATCAAGGATCTGGATACGAGCCTGCAGGCGCTCGGCGTGGACTATGTCGATATCTGGCACCTGCATGCCAGAGATAACCCGGCTCAAGTTCCGGACGAAGCCGTTGAAGCCATGGAAATCTGCAAGAAGTCGGGTAAAGCGCGCTTTGTCGGCATTAGCTGCCATGACCCGAACAACATGGCGGATTTCCTCATTAAAACGGGCAAATTCGATGTCATGCAAACCACCTATAGTTTCCCCATCGGCGGCATCTATCGGGAGCGGGCGATCAAAAAACTCCATGACGCGGGGATCGGTGTCATTGCAATGATGGTTGTTGTGGCCCTGAGGGGCTTGAATTTAAAAACCTTTGATAATCCGGCGGCCACAAAAGGCGAGGG
>CAZLHW010000289.1:0-1114 GCA_964559085.1 uncultured Acidobacteriota bacterium
GCCGCCGGGAAGGGCCCTGGGCCAGCGGTTCTTGTCGAAGAGGACGACGTCGTCGACCGCGGGGTGTCCTGACACGACGGCGAGGCTCAGCGGTTCCACGAGCCAGTGGATGCGGGCGCCCATGCGCTCCACCTCTTCCATCACCTTCAAGCTTTCGCGCATATCCTCTTCCGTTTCACGCGGCAGACCGTAGATAAAATCAACAATGACCTTGTAGCCGTATTTGCGGGCGAGAGAAACCGCCGTCAACACGGTTTCAACCGAATGCGACCGATGGCAATATTCCAGCATGCGTCGGCTGCCGGATTGCGCGCCGATGACGATTTCGTCGTTGTCGGCAAACTCCTGCAGCATGTCGAGTGTCTCGGGCGTGATGTGCTCCGGCCTCGCTTCCGAAGGGAAATGCGCGAAGATAATGCGCGATTTTTCCGTAAGGGTCTTTCGCAGTGAAGCCAGCAGTTCCCGCATTGCCGGCATATTCAGCTGATGTCCGTCCGGCGATCCGTAGGAAAACGCATTGGGTGACAGAAGCCGCACAACGCGACGATTTCCCGGCCGGAGGCCGGCCGCTTGCCGGAGGATGCTTTCGATGCCGCGGTGGCGAAGCCTGGTGCCGAAGATGCGCGAGGTTTGGCAATAGCTGCAGGCGAAGGCGCAGCCTCTTGTCATCTCGATGGGGCCAAACATGCCTCTCTTTGGAGAGATGGAGGCGTACGAGTCGATGCAAATCGGATCCGCCGAAAACTGAACAGGGCTTACGGGCAGCCCGTCCAAAATGTTTCTGAGAACATAAGGAAAAGTAACCTCGGCTTCTCCTCGAAATGCAACATCGGCGCCGGCGGCCAGGACTTCCTTAAAGCATGCCGTGACGTGCGGTCCGCCGGCGAGAAGGACGACTTTCGAACCGCCTTCGGACCGCAGTTGCCGTATTAAGCGGCCCATGCTGTCGAATTGGCACGTCATTATGGACAAGCAAACGACCACGCGGGAATGCAGCCGCAGCGCCGCATCGACGGCAGTTTTTAGCGCTTCCGCATGTGTAGCCAGGGTTACCGGAGGGTCGGCAAGATCGGGGCTACTATCGCACGATCCGGCGAGGGCATGGAAGCTGGAG
>CAZLHW010000289.1:1124-5537 GCA_964559085.1 uncultured Acidobacteriota bacterium
CTCGGATTCTCGGAACCCCATGACGGGGTATGGTCGCGCCGCGCGTGCAGCCCGCGGCTTCTTTGCTCTATTCTCTTTCATCGGCAGGCGGAAAATTAAAATCGTCCTTGGAAATATCAAGGATGATGCGATACCAACAATTTTTGCAGACCAGGGCTCGATCGACTCGCAGCAGAACCTGCTGCCAGGGGCTTAGTTCATGGCCGCAGTTCGGGCATGAACGTAGGACCCTTTTGGATTCTGCTTCGGCATGCCTGTTGTTTTCGCTGTTTTCGACCAAGATTCTACTCCGGTTTAAGAATGATGCCACTGTTCTGATGCCCGTCCACTTTTGCGGTTACCGGCTTCGTCAGCTCGATATGGCGCACATACCGCTTTTCTTCAGCGATGGGATTTGAGCGAAGCCACTCCCAGTCGACGAAGCCGTTTTGGGTCAGGGAATTGACCGTAAAGTAGCTGATCCGGAAGGAGGTGATGTTATGGAAAAAGTGGGAGCCCTGCGACGGATCCACCTCCATGTCTTTGAATCCCGCCTCTATGATTACTTTCGCCCCCGAAATCTGGTCCCATTTCACGGGAATGCCCAGCCAGGGATCGAGGGAGCCCCAGCGGCCAACGCCGATGAGCAGATAGGGGCGGCGACGGGATACCAGGCGCTCATTAAAATACATGACCTCTTCCGCGGCATCGCGGCTTTTGGACCGGTCAAATCGTTCCACATCGACGTACACGATGTCGTAGATATCGTTGGTTATTCCGTGCCCCAAAACCTGACTGCTCCTGCATAGCAGCTTGTCTGCGGGAACATCCTCGATCTGCAGCGGATCTGTTTCCTTGCTCAGGCCGAGCGGACGCAGCTGCAATAAAGCAAATTCCTTGGGCTGTCCGGGAGGCGTCGACAGTGTAACGGCAAATTCCATTTCCACAGGGGAACCCATTCCCCAGCTGCCCATGTCCATGAGCAGCTCGACGATGCTGGGCAGTGGAAATATTTTGTTCCGGAGAATGGGCGCAAAGCTGACCACGCGGAGACCGGTTCTCGATGTACCGTCGTAGAGCGCGTCGTTTTCCGGAGAATAGGTAGAGGCCACATAAGCAAGCGTTCCATCCTCTTCCGCATCCGCCAGCCCGAAGCTTCGAACAAGCATGTCGCGGGTCTCGGCTGCTTCCGTGGGCTGCGCATTGAGATCGAGGGCGAAGAACTGGTTTTGGTTGTTGCTGATTGCTTCGGCGGTGGAGAAGAATTGGAGCAGATGATTGGGGTATTTGGGGCAAAACCGGACCGTGACCCCCCCATCGACAATTGTTTTTCCCAGTCCCAGTGCCACGGATACGATGCCGTCCAAGGGCTTTTGCGGCGGCACGGGATAGAAGTTATAGGACTTCGCCACGCCCGCGAAATCGGGATAAAACCGCGTCCCGTGCCGGACACCGACCATTTTCTGCACGATGACGGCCATCTTTTCTTCTTCAAGCCGGTAGTCTGTAACTTTGAAATAGTCCTTGGCGGGCTGATAAAAAGTGGACGCCCAAACCCTCTTTATGGTTGTTACCAGCCGACCGAGCCGGACAAACTGATCCGGATCCGAATTCGGGATCATATATGTCTGGTATACGCCGGCGAACGGGTGGTATTGGGAATCTTCAAGCATGCTTGAGGAGCGGACGGCGAGCGGCGTCCGTATCTCATGCAGAAACGAAGCGAGATCTCCGAGAACGTCTTCCGGGAAATTGGCTGCAAGAAATCTCCGCGTGATCTCGACATCGTCTGTCGATTCCAGGGCAAATTTACGCAGATTGTTTTCGTCGAGGAATCGGTCGAAAAGACTGGTGCCCAGGACGACGGCCGGAGGCACGGAGATTTGAACGCCTTTGAAAAGACCGCGGACGCCGTAGTTGTTTATGAGCGTATTCAGAAAGCCAAGTCCGCGCGCTTTGCCTCCAAGGGATCCGCTTCCGATTCTGGCGAGGCTTGTTTCGGGATCGAAGCTGTTTTTGTCGAATTCGGTGATGAGGCCGAGCTGCTGAAACTTCGTATAGTCGCCGAGAGACGCTATAAGGTCGGCGCGCAACCCTTCGACGCTCGGAAAGTCCGAAACTTTTCGCGGCCTGAGTTTATGAGCCAGCGTGAATTCCGTGCGCGCCTTAAGCCAGTTTGAAAAATGGTTGCGTTCGGCGTGATACCGGATGCTTTCCTCCGGCACGTATTGCAGTTGCTCCCGCAGACTCTTCAGGTCCGAAGCCCTGCCGACCTCATGGCCATCGGGAGTTCGGAATACAAAATCTCCAAAGCTGAAATATTCGGTCATGAACTGGCGCAGCAGGAGGTCCTTGTTGGGCGAATCCTTCGGCATGAAGGCCACGTTCAGGCTTTTGGCCTCGGCCTCGTAATCCGAGGTCAGGGATTGCAGCATAATAGGCAATTCGGGGAGATGCTTTCTGGCGGCTTTGGCAAAGCGGATGCCGGCTCCATGGTCCGGTTTCCCCTCGCGCGGAAAGTCGACATCAGAAATGATGCCGAGGATATGATCCTTGTAGGCCTCGAAATAATTCCAGGCTTCTTCATAGGTCTGGCAGAGCAGAATCTTGGGGCGCGCGACCGTTCTGAGAAACTTGTGCGAAAGGTTGATGCCTTCGGAAAGCAGGCGGAGCGATTGCGTCATGAGCTCCGTATAAAGCAGCGGCAGCAGCGTCGAGCAGTACTGGATGTTGTCCTCAATGAAAAGGATCGACTGGACGCCGACGAGGCGCGTGTCGTGATCGACATTCATGCGGTCTTCCAGGTGCTTGATGATGCTGACGATCAGGCGGAAATCGCCGTTCCAGACGAAGACCCGGTCGAAGGCCGCCGTGTAGTTGTGAGCCTTAAGGTCTTTCAGCTCTTTGCTGTCGTAGGCCAGGAGAACGATCGGGATCTGAACCCCCGCCTCTCTCGCCAGTTGCGCCAGCTTTACAGCCGTCATGTCTTCGACATGCAGCGTCGTCAGAATCATGTCGAAGCGCCGCTCCTCTTTTGCCAGGATGATGGCTTCTTTGCCGCTGGATACGCGCGTCAGGTCGGGGGAGTGGCTGAGTTTGAGGGTCTGATACTCGTTGCTGATCAGCTCGTCGAAGCGTCCGTCCTCTTCGAACAGGTAGAGGTCGTACAGACTGGAGACAAGAAGCACGTCTCGTATTCTGTGGCGCATCAGGTTTTGAAAACCCTGAAAGCGCGTTCCATACCCGTGTTCGATCCAAAGCGGATCCAGATGTTTTTCGGTCACGATTCTGTTTCCTGCGACTCAGTATAAAACAAAAGCCACGAATTGCACGAATAGGAAACATTCGCGCAATTCGTGGCCGTGTGTCAGAGAAGGATTAGTCTATACCAGCCCCTGGTCCATCATAGCATCCGCAACCTTGAGGAAGCCGCCGATGTTGGCGCCGTTGACATAGTTGCCCGGCGTGCCGAAGCGTTCTGCGCATTCCACGCAGGTCGAGTGAATGCTCTTCATGATCATGCCCAGCCGCTTGGTCCAGGGGAGCCGCATGCTGTTCTGGGACATTTCAAGCCCGGATACGGCCACGCCGCCCGCATTGGCGGCTTTGCCCGGGCCGTACAGAATCTTTGCATCCAGGAAGAGCCGGACGCCTTCGAAGTGGGTCGGCATGTTGGCGCCTTCGGCGACTACATACACGCCATTCTTGAGAAGGTTGGCCGCATCCTTCGCGTTGATCTCGTTCTGAGTCGCGCTCGGGAATGCGCAGTCGGCTTTATGATCCCACAGCGGATTGTAATCTTTCGAGCGATCCACCGGTACGTAGACGGCATTCTTGTATTTTTCCGCGTAGACCTTGATGCGCCCCCGCTTGACGTTTTTCAGATCCATGATAAAGGCAAGCTTCTGGGCGTCGATGCCTTCTTCGTCGTAGATGTAGCCGTCCGAATCGGAAACGGTGATAACCTTGCCGCCCAGATGCAGTATCTTTTCGATGGTGTACTGAGATACGTTGCCGCTTCCCGAAACGAGGCAGGTTTTGCCTTCCAGGGTTTGGTTGCGAGTGGCCAGCATTTCCGCGGCGAAGTAGACGCAGCCGTAACCGGTAGCTTCAGGCCGAATCAGGGATCCGCCCCAGTTCAGGCCTTTGCCCGGCAGGACGCCGGTGAACTGGTTGCACAGTTTCTTGTATTGTCCGAACATGTAACCGATCTCTCTGCCACCGACGCCGATATCGCCCGCAGGGACATCGGTATCCGGGCCGATATGGCGGAAAAGCTCCGTCATGAAGCTTTGGCAGAATCTCATGACCTCGTTGTTGCTTTTGCCTTTCGGATCGAAGTCGGACCCCCCCTTTCCCCCGCCCATCGGCAAACTCGTCAGGCTGTTTTTGAATACCTGTTCAAAGGCCAGGAATTTGAGAATTCCAAGGTTG
>CAZLHW010000290.1:0-891 GCA_964559085.1 uncultured Acidobacteriota bacterium
TCAGAGTTGCAGAAGCGGCAATCAATAGGCTATTGGTCAAAGCGTGCCAGATTTCACGCTCCCGGTAGAGCTGCCGATACCAGTGCAGCGTCCAACCCGTCCACGCCCCCCCGAATCGAGAGCTGTTGAACGAATACAGAACGAGCACAAAGATTGGCAGGTAGAAAAAGAGCAGCAGCGCCCAGGTAACGATCAGGGGGAAGCGGCTGCGTTTCATGCATCCTCCTCTATCAGTGGAGCCGCTTTCCCCTTTTTCCTCTGAAGCACCAGCACGGCCAGCAGGGGAATCAACACCGCAAGAATCAGGAGCGCGGATAAGCCGCCGGCATGCGGAAGATTCCGGTCGACAAAGACGCGCTGCGCGATCTTGTTTCCCAGCATCTCTCCGCCGGGTCCGCCCACAATATCCGGTATGACATAGGAACCCAGGGCGGGTATAAAAACCACGAGAATAGCCGTCCACACGCCGCGCCGGATCCCGGGAAGGAAGATCTGAACAAAGGACTGCCAGCGCCGGGCGCCCAAGTCCTGGGCCGCTTCCATTAATCGAAAATCAAATTTTTCCGCAGCAGCATAGATAGGCAGAATGGCAAAAGGGAGGAAGGTATACACCATGACCAGCCAGACCGCCCATTCATTGTACAGCAGAGAGGATTCCGGCCTGAGCAAATACAGGGATACCAGGCACTTTTTAATGAAACCCTCCGGATGGAGCAGGACTTTCCATGCAAAAATGCGTATCAGAAAGCTGGTCCAAAAAGGAACAATTACCAAAAGCATCAGAATCGGCCGCCATCGGCGACCGGCTCGCGCCAGACAATACCCGGCCGGCGTCGCCAAAACAATGCAGGCCGCGGTCGTCAGGAAACTCAGGTACAAAGTCCGCCAGAG
>CAZLHW010000290.1:901-5281 GCA_964559085.1 uncultured Acidobacteriota bacterium
CCGCCAGAGGATGATAGGATAATTCGGATTTCCCAGGCTCTTGAGAGTCTACAGCGTCCATCCGTCGCCGATGCCTCCATAAAGGTCTGCCGGCTTGAATACAATGGCGAACACGATAAGAGTGGGAATGAGAAACAGGAGGATCAGCCAGATCAGGGACGGTGCCGTAATCAGCCACTCCTGCCCTCTTTTTACCCGGTTGATTTTCATTGCAAATCCCCACCCGCAACAGGAGCGCGTCCGAGAATCAGGACGGATCGGAACTATCCTTCGCCCCGCCCTCCTCCAGGCCGTTTTCCCCCACTTTCTGCGGCGGCAGACTCGTGAGTTTTTCGTCGGATTCGCTGTAGCGTTCAAGCATGAAGCCGTCATCCGCATGCCAGCTGATCCAGACATCTTCATGCCACCGAATGGGCTTTTCATCGAGCAGAAACCGGCTGTGCTGGCGGAAAACCGACAGTCTGTAATCCTGGATCCGAACCCAGTATTTCGTATGGGTCCCCAGGTAGATCACATCCTCCACGTGAGCCCGCATTTTGTTGTGGCGCCCATCCACCGCCGGCTCTTCCCGGGAAATGTTGAACTTTTCGGGGCGGATGCTCAGGTAAACAGGATTGCCTTCGCCGATCTGTTTGTCGTTATAGCAGAGTACGTCCGGGAAACCGTCGATTTTCAGGCGGCTGTAATCGTTCTCGGGCACATCCGCAACCACGCCTTCAAAAAAGTTGGTGTCTCCGATGAAGGCTGCGACGAAGCTGCTGCGGGGAGCTTCGTAAATTTCGGCCGGAGCGCCCACCTGTTCAATGCGGCCCCGTTCCATTACAGCGATGCGATCGCTAAGGCTCATCGCTTCGCCCTGATCGTGCGTGACATAGAGAAACGTGATGCCGACCTCATCGTGAATCAGGTCCAGTTCGATCAACATGCGCTGCCGCAATTTGAGATCCAAGGCGGCCAGAGGCTCATCCAGCAAAAGCACCTGCGGCTTGTTGATCAGGGCCCGGGCTATGGCGACTCTCTGTTTCTGCCCTCCGCTGATCCTATCCGGACGCTTCTGCGCCTGGTCCTCCATCTGAATAAGACGCAGCATCCGCGCCACTTCCGATTCCACATATTGCCTGGGACACTTGGCAATCCGGAGACCGAAGGCGATGTTTTCCCACACCGTCAAGTGGGGAAAGAGCGCATAGTTCTGGAAGATCGTGTTGACTTTGCGCTTGTGTGGGGGAAGCGCCGTGATATCCTCTCCGTCCAGCAGAACTCTTCCGCTGTCCGGACGTTCGAAGCCCGCAAGGATGCGAAGCAGCGTGGTTTTGCCGCATCCGCTGGGACCCAGCAGTGAAAAAAACTCCCCTTTCCTGATAGAAAGCGAGACATTGTCCGCGGCCCGCGTCGTCCCGAAATTCTTGGAGAGGTTTTCGAAAACCAGAAAATCCGCCAACCCTCGCCGTCCCCCATCAGACCTTAATTCATATTGAAGAACAGAAAAGAGATTTCATGCTACTCCAGTTTTGCCGCAATCGCCTACTCCAAACTGAACGCAAGCGTTGCCCCGCCATAAAGCGTGTCGCCTCGGGGGCTCACACTGTAATTCCTGATAGCCTGCCGCGCATTCCTGCTGAGCGACGTGGAGTAGCCGATCATCGGCTCCAGCGAAAAGTTTTTGTTCAGCGGAATCACAAGGGAAGTCTGGAAGTCGGCATTGTAGAAGTTGGAGAACTCGAACCCTCCGTCGTTGACACCCATGTATGAATTTTTGAGCACGTATCCGGCAAATGCTTTAAAGTTCAGGGAAATGTCTTTTCCAAGGGGGACCGAGGGTTCCAGGCCCGCCTGCAGATAGGCGCCCTTTCCGGCATGCACGTCGACAAATACTTTGAAAGAAGGGTTCAGCAGATTGGAGTGGCCGATACCTCCAAAAATCTCATCGCTATCCTCCCCCTCATTCACGGCGTAGTGAACAAAACCGGCCTCATAATTAAAATCCCCATTTTCGCCTGCATAGGAAGCTGTAAAATCCACTTCGGTCCATCTGCCGGGATCAAACTGATAATTGGCCCAGAGATTCGCCGAGAACCCTTTGGCGCCCAGGGTGGCGCCGGGCTGGAACACGCCTCCTTCGCTCAGCCGCATTCCGCGCCACATGTAATGAGACAGAACGGCGCCGGAAGCTTCGCATTGCATATCGCCGCCCTGAAGCGTCGGCGCAAGCAGCAAAACGACAGTGAACACAAACAAAATCTCTTTCATGTCTGAACCTCTCTTTTGAGTGGGCGGGTGCACCGATAGGACGGACAGCTATTTTAAAAGGTCGGAGTGTAAGAGGAGTTCCAAGTGATGTCAAGCCGCTTTTGCCGGCCGTGTCCTGCGAGCAGTCGAAGAGGATTCCTTCGGCTTCGATGAAAAGTCTTAAAGAATGTGCGGCGCGTCCGGACTTTTTGCGAAGGAGCGGAGGAACGCAACCGGAGAAGGTGCGTTCCTGCAAGAAACGCACTCTTCTTCCCGGTCTGAATTTAAGGTTTAACGGAGCAGACTGAGAACGCTCTGACTGCTCGAATTGGCCTGCGCCAGCGCGGCCATGCCTGATTGGGCCAATATCTGGAATTTGGTCAGGTTGGCAACTTCTTCCGCGAAGTTGGCATCACGGATTGTGGATTCGGCCGCAGACGTATTCTGCGCCTGGGTCTGCAAAACCGACACGGCGGAAGACAACCGGTTCATGCCTGCGCCGATGTCCGCGCGCATATTGGATACGGCGTTCAGCGCCGCCTTAATATCATCCAAAGAATCTTTGGCAGCCGCCGCCGTCCTCAGATCCACATTAGTCAAACCTACGGGGACGCCTTTTCCGCCAAGATCGGTTACCTCGCCGGTGGCGGCGTTGGCGCTGATCGTTCCGATGCTGACGGCAATCGAGCTGTTACCATTAATGTCGCCGACGAAAACACGTATCTCCCCGTTGATGCCGTTGGTTCCGGTCCCGAAAATGAGTGTGCCGTTGAAGTTGGTCGATGTGGCAATGCGGGCGATTTCCGCCTCAATTTCTTCAAACTCCGCATTGAGCGAAGCACGGCCGGTTGAGTCAACGGTATCCGTCGCAGCCTGTTCCGTCAGGGTGACAGAGCGAGTCAGCAGGTTGGTGATTTCCTGAAGAGCGCCGTCGGCAATCTGGGCAACTCCGATGCCGTCGTTGGCATTCCGGACTGCCTGATTGAGGGCGAACGTATTGGCGCGCAGGCTGTCCGCGATCTGCAGACCCGCTGCATCATCAGCTCCGGTGTTGATGCGTTTGCCTGTGGACAATCGCGTTAAAGTTTTGGAAAGATTAACGTTATTGGAATTTAATTGATTCTGGGCGGTTAAGCCGGAGATGTTGTTGAGAATACTGAAAGACCCCATTTGAATTCCTCCTTGAATTCAAGTTGAGCATTGATTCAAACCAGATCAGAGATCCGGCAGCCATGGCGAGGCGAATTGTTTGGCACGACCAAATTCCCTTTTGGGGCGCCTCACTTTTATTTTTGGTTTCAGTTGGCTTATCGCCCGAAAAATTCGTATCGTTAGGGGAAAAAATAAAAATATTGTTTTGAGGATCTCCGCATGGCGGCTGATGCGCTTTGCAGCCGGCGCTTCAGCACGTTTCCAGGAGCGTGCCCGGAGGCCTAAAATAAAACGTAACCGTCGTCGCGCTCTTCATGCTTATCCATTGGCATTGACCCGAAAAACTCCCCAATCGCTTATCCCCGATTGCCGGATGCGAGCTGCCCGGTCAAGCAGCCTGGCAGCTCCCGCCTAAACGCAGCCTGTGCTGTTCTGCATTGCGCTTGCAGCGCTCGGAGCGGACCCTTTAAGATTCTATTTCGCCCCGCACTTCCGATTGCAGCCGACGGCTCGGGAAAACAAGAGCCTGCAAACGGCGCGGCTTCCACCAGTGCACGGATCACGATCAAGTGCGTGTTCTGCTGCGATTGGTGGAAGCCGCGGCGTTCCGCCGTGCGCGATCTCCCGCTCCGAAATTCAGGCGTCGACTCGATGCCGAAGCCTGTTCACCGCTCCCTTGATCTCTGCGCCTCTGCATCAATAGAGAACAACGCTTGTATAGATGACGGGACGTCGCGCTTCGTCCGGCAGTACAGTTGCAGCGTTATATATTTCCGTCCGGTTTCCGCCGGAATCCAGAAAAATTTTTTCAATGGGACCGGAATTCGTCACAATATAGCGGCGCATCCTGTTGTGTTGTCTGGCTTCCACGATCGGGCCCACTTCATCACCAAACAGAGAAATTGCCAGGCCGTTTTCAATCCTCTCGATTTCAACATTCTGCCGAAGATGCGATTGCACCAGCAATCTCATATTCACGGATAGCGTTTCATCAATAAG
>CAZLHW010000290.1:5291-5531 GCA_964559085.1 uncultured Acidobacteriota bacterium
GGGGCTGACCGCGGCTATCCAGATAGGTTATCCGGATTTGCGTGTAAGGCTCTTTCTCATGGATTTCCTGGGATGATATTCCGGTCCCGCCCTCCTCCCTGACATCCATAAGGCTTTCAAGCTTGCCTCTTATAATCGAACCGGATTCCAAGTCATTCCACTTGATCCGGGTGGATCCTCCATCATCAATGATGACGCCTGATCCCATACGCCACCTCCCATAGTCAACGGACGTTCATT
>CAZLHW010000291.1:0-5525 GCA_964559085.1 uncultured Acidobacteriota bacterium
GATAATCCTTTCTTGTCCGCTTTAATACGGGAAACCTCCATGCAGGGATCGATGATGCCCGAGATAGCAACTCGCCGCATTTCCCTCCGCATCTGTCCGGCCTCGATTTGAGCGAGTTTAAGCAGGTCCTCCGTTAAGCGGCCGAGCCGCAGGGCGTGTTCGCGAATGATTTCCAGGAAACGGGTCCGGTTCTTAACATCGTCCAGAGCGCCTCCCAGGAGCGTCTCGGCAAAACCCTGGATCGCAGTGAGAGGCGTCTTAAATTCGTGCGATATGTTTGCGATAAAATCACGGCGCGCCCGTTCCAATCGCCTAATTTCCGTGATGTCGTGGAGAACCATTAAAACGCCCGTCGTTGTGCCGTCTGTTTGTATCGGCTTGGATGTGACGGCATAGGTGCGCGTTCGAATCGAGCCGACAACAACCTCACCATGAATCGTTTCCTTGCCGGTTAATGCCTTCTGAAAAATGGATAGAATATCGGAATGACGGATCAACTCCGAAACCGGCCGCCCGGCACAGGCTGCATTCGGCACACTTGCCGCGCGACAGAAGGCGCTGTTGCAGTAGATAATTTTCTGATCCGTTCCAATCACGGCCACGCCTTCTTCCATCGAGGCCAACACGGCAGCAGACTGGTTGCGTTCATCGGTTAATGCCCGGATTGTGCGATCCAGCTTGAGGGCGGTCTGATTCATAGTATTGGAAAGATCGGCCAGCTCGTCGCTGCCTTGATCCAGGGGCAGCGGCCGAAAATCCCCTTCCGCGACTCTACACGAAAAATCCCTGAGGCGCTCGATGCGTTTGGACACTTTGCGAAACATAAGCAGCGAAGCGCTGCCCGCCGCCGCCAGTATCAAAAGACTGATGCCCCAAAGCCGCAGGCGAAATGATAATTGTGCGTCCTCAAGGCGATCCAGCGGTAGAGACAGTCTCAGAACCAGGATGCGCCCGCCGCCGAGTTCACAGCGCTTTGCGAGATAGACAAAGTCATATTTCAGCGTCGGACTGCGGCGCACCGCCCGACCCGTCCCCGACATCAACGCTTCCCGCACCTCCGGCCGCGCAAGATGATTCTCCATACCGGCGGCATCCTCCAGGGAATCCTCCAGCACCTTTCCGTCTGCATCAATCAGCGTCACGCGATCCCCGCTCTGAGCAACCAATTGCGCCCATGCTTTCAAGGATGCGGGGTCGGCAAACAGCGGAGGTTTCGCCAAGGCGACGCGTGCGAGCGATTCAAGCTGCGCGTAAGCAGCATTCAGAAACTCGCTCTTCAGCGTGCGTACAACGTAGCCGTCCACGGCTGCAAGAACCAATAACAGCAAGAATAAATTTAGGGTTGCTACTTTCCAGAATAATCGACTTTTCATTTCCGATCCGGTTTATTATACCGCATGAGCGAAACATGAAACCGAATCTGAAACCGGAATGAGAAAATCGCAACTGCGGCGAGAACCATGGTTCTGAATGAAGATTACAAGTGCGGGAGTTTCACGTCCCTGGAAATAGAAAGCGCCAAGCTGTGATTCAGATCCTTTCACCCCGATCCATTCCCGGCATTGGCATCCGAGTTCTTGAAGTAGTCCCTGGATACTATCTTCGATTCCGGAAACCGATTGGCACTTGATGTTCAAATGGCTCCAATGCAAGGGCGAAAATTTAAGGAATTTTTCCAGGTCTGGTGCAGACCGCTTCTCGTGAATGCCGATGCGAATCCTTCCGATCGGCCCGCTCCTATCCAGCAGATCGGCCAGAAATTTTTCCAGCAAGACCTCAAAATTGATTTCCATCCGCGGTATTTTCGCAAAGGCGGGGTCTATAGTCACATGGATTGGAGGACAGTTGCCGCAGCGCTTCTCACGCAATCGGGGGATGATATTTGCTGCAATCGTTTCGGCATCCATTTCCTTCACAGCCTCTTGTTCGACATTCAGCCGCATTGGTATTAAGAGTTGATGACGGAAATATGAAAATCTGATGAAGATTGACGCACGGCAAAGCCGGAGCCCAAATTGGAGTGCCGGCATGGTGGGCTGCAACAATCGAATTGCTTGTAAATGTTGGTTGCGATTCTTCGCGTTCTTGGCGCCTTAGCGGTTAAGCCGAAGCGGCCGCTAAGACGCAAGGAACGCGAAAAAACGGAAATAAAGACCGGCAGATCCTAATTCTCGGACACGTTCCTATGAATGCTTGATGACGACGAGGCTGATGTCGTCGGTTTGTTCTGCAGCAGCGCGGCGGTCTCGCAGAATTGCAGCACAGATTTCCTGGGCATTTCCATGAATCGCCCGAGAAACCGAGCGCTCCAATTGTTCCCGAGTATAATCCGAAAAGGGATCGATCAAGCCATCGGTATAGAGCAGGAGCACATCGCCCTGGCCCATGAGGTTGAGTTCATTTACCGTGTAGTGTTTTTTGTACCCGAGCGACCGCTCATAATGGCTGGCATCCGCATGCCCTTCGGTCGGCTGCAGCCCGATCGGAGGATAGCTTGTGAGCCGGTCGGAGCTGATATCCACAAACCGGTCATATTCGCGTGAGAACACAAGCGGCAGCGGATGGCCCGCATTGACAAAACGAAAGCGTCCCGTGTGCGAAATTTCTCCGTAGATCAGCGTGATGAAGCTTGCCTGATCCGGCGTTGCCGCCAGGTTGCGCAGTGTTGCAGATTTCAGGAACCGGGTATTCAGCTGTTCAAAGAGGCGGACCGTGATTTCACCGTTTAAATCCATCTCATAAAGCGCCGCTGTATGAAACGCCTGGTGCAGCATTAATGCGCGTACTGCGTCGGTAAAATCATGCCCGGCAACGTCGGCAACGAGGATGCCGCCGCTCCATTTCAATCTCTGGAGCGCTTTCGCTATCGACTCCTGCCCCTGAGACACCGCGAGCTGGATGCGCTTGTCCAAATCAAAGCGTTCCTGGAAATTCACATAGGTAATAAGATCGCCTCCAGCCACGCCGTTATAGGGAATCATCATTCCGTAAATGTCAATGCTGGGCATGCGAGGAATGGCGCCGGGGGCAGGCATGAGCCGCTGCGCCATATACTTGGCGCCCTTGCGCAGTTCTTTGTCGAGCGTTCCATCGGTCGGTTTCATCGATTCACCCTGGTGGAACGAGGATGATTGCAGATCGGCGGATTGTTTTCAATCTCGAATATCGAAGCTCAGATCCCCACTCATTCGTGACCATTCGGTTCGCGGAACTTATAGCCGAATCCCCGGATGGTCTCAATGGAATCGCCGCATTTACCAAGCTTTTTGCGCAGCGACATGATATGCACATCAATCGTGCGATCCAGAACGGTAATATCCCGTCCCAAGGCGCCGTCGATGATGGCGCTGCGCGAATACACAAAGCCGGGATGCGAGGCCAGGAATTGCAGGAGGCGATACTCCGTTGCAGTAAGATCAACGATTCTATTGCCGCAGCGCACTTCGTGGCTTGACAGGTCAATGGTCAGATGACCTTGTTTAATCACGGCGGGCTGCTGCCGGAATCCGGCAGAGCGCCGAAGCAGTGCCTTGATGCGCGCGATGAGCTCCCGCGCGCTGAAGGGTTTGGTCATATAGTCGTCGGCTCCAAGCTCCAAGCCGACGATACGATCCGCTTCCGAGGCCTTTGCGGTGAGAAAAATGATCGGGATAGCCGATGTGGCGCTGTCGGCGCGCAGCATGCGGCACACGTCGAGGCCGTCCATGCCGGGAAGCATCAAGTCGATGACAATGATATCGGGCTTTTGCGCGACGGCGAGAGAAAAGCCGGACTCTCCGTCCAGGGCGCTGAGGACGCCGAATCCTTCCTTCTCGAGATTGTAGCGAACAAGCTCGATCAGATCCGCCTCATCATCAATTATCAATACAATGCGTTTTGCCATAGCCTTGTTTCAGGATTTTGCAGTTCTGGTATCGCTTTCATGACGGTGGCGCACCTCGCGCCCCTCGACCAAATAAATGACTTCTTCAGCAATATTTGTCGCATGGTCCCCCACCCGCTCCAGATTGCGGGAGATCAGAATTAGAGCCAGAGCGCGCTGAATTGTTCCCGGATCGGCCATCATATAGGTCAAAAGAACGCGAAAGATTTGGTCGCGGTACGCATCGACCTTTTTCTCATCTTCCAAAACGCGGACCGCCACCGAGCAGTCCTTTTCAACCAGCGCTTCCAGGCTGTCGCGCACCATACGTTCGGCGACCTCGCCCATGACGGGCAAATCCACCAGCGGCTTCAGCGGTGGCGCTTTAAGAACATGTTGCGCATTTTCCATAATATTGACCGCCTGATCAGCGATCCGCTCCAGTTCCGTCGCAATCCGGGAAGCCATGAAAAGAAACCGCACGTCCGTGCCGACCGGCTGCTGCAGTGCCGTCAGCTTGACGGCGCTGTCGTCAATTTCAATCTGCAGATTGTTTACTTCGCTCTCTTTGCGAATGATGTCGGCGCCGAGCGATTCGTCGCGTTCGACCAGAACCCGGAGTGCAGTCTGCACCATGGATTCCGCCAATCGTCCCATCTGGAGAAGCTTTTCGAGCAGCTCCTGTATCTTTTCGTCCAAGTGGCGCATTAGCCGAACCTCCCTGATATGTATTGTTCTGTTTTTGAATTGGCGGGCTTGGTGAAGAGGGTCTGGGGCTCCCCCGTCTCCACAAGTTCACCCAGCAACATGAACGCGGTGTCATCCGAGATGCGGGCCGCCTGCTGAATGTTGTGGGTGACAATAAGGATTGTGTAGCGTTCTTTGAGTTCGAGCATCAGCTCCTCAATTCTTGCCGTTGCGATCGGGTCCAGAGCGGATGCCGGCTCGTCCATCAGCAGTATCTCCGGCTGGACCGCATGCAGTCTGGAAATGCAGAGGCGCTGCTGCTGCTCGGGTGTCAGAGATAGAGCCGACGCTCCGAGCCGGTCTTTGAGCGCATCCCATAATCCGGTCGCGCACAGGCTTTTTTCCACTCGCATCGCAAGCTCATCTCCTTGAGCCAGATTGTGAATTTTAGGTCCGTAGGCAACATTCTCAAAAACGGAGAGCGGAAACGGATTGGGCCGCTGGAAAACCATCCCCACCTTTTTTCGAAGCTGCCTCAGATCAATATCGCCCGCGTAAATAGATTTGCCGTCCAGCAGAACGTCTCCTGTCACTTTCACGTGAGGGATCAGCTCATTCATTCGGTTGATGACACGAAGAAGCGTGGATTTGCCGCATCCCGAAGGTCCGATGATGGCCGTGATAGCCCTCGGCCGGATGGAAAGGCTCACGTCGATGAGGGCGTGAAATTGTCCGTACCAGAGATTCAGCGCCTTTATGTCAATTTTCGCGTTCATATATCGATTGCGAGTCCCGATAGGGACGCGATGAGGTTAGCCCGGCAATTTATTGCCGGGGACTGGAGTTTATATATTTGCCTGCGGTCTGGAAGGCCGCCAGATAGATAGCTCCGGGCGCAGCCCGGAGTAGGGCAGCCGCAGTAACAGGAGTAGAGTCGAAAGGTGACGCGGTGACGAAGGCGACGGCCTACTTCCGT
>CAZLHW010000292.1:0-5522 GCA_964559085.1 uncultured Acidobacteriota bacterium
AGGCTCATCCAGGAAAACAATCCGTGGCCCATGAAGCATGGCCATGATAAACTCCCATTTCATGCGCTCTCCCAATGACAGCTGGCGGGTCGGCCTGTGAATATGCTTTTCCACATCAAGACGTGCCACCATCTCATCAAGTCGGGCCTTGAAGTCTTTGGTGGGAATATCGTAGATGGCCTTGTTCATATGAAAAGCATCAAGAGGCGGGATATCCCATAACAGCTGGGATTTCTGCCCAAAGACAGCTCCGATGTGGGCGACATATCTTTTGCGCTCCTTCCAAGGCACATATCCCATAACGTGAACATCCCCTGAGGTCGGAAACAGAATACCCGACAGGATCTTCAGGGTGGTCGATTTTCCGGCCCCATTGGGACCGAGAAAGCCCACAAGCTCACCGGCCTCTATGTTGAAGCTGATGCCCTTTAAGGCCTCCACCTTGATGGCTTTTCTGTGAAAGAGGCTTTTTATAGTGTCCTTAAAGGTTTCTCCCCGCTCGTAGGTTTGATATTCCTTTTTTAAATCCTTAACTTCAATCAGCATGGCAACCTCCCATACATTCTTAGAACAGGTACACGCTTAAGCAGCGTCATCCTCCGGCGCTGTTATAGTGATGGATCATCCGCTTCCAGAGCCAGAGGCTGAAAATAAGGAACAGAAGGCTGAAGCCCATGGCCAGGAAAACGCCCTGTGAGGGACGCCCCAAGAGGACATTAGCTGGGAAAAAGCCTAGCAAGCTCACCGGAATGATCATGGTAACAAAGGTCTGGACAGGCTTTGAGAAAATGGCCAGAGGATACTGCCCAAAGGATGTTACTGCAAAATAAATCTCATATACCCTGCCGTTGCCCACCCATACAATGACCAGCGAGGCCATGATAAGCGCAAAGGCAAACAGCATGATCAGTGAAAACAGGAACACCAGCAGGAACTGCAGCCACTGAGCCGCACCCGGTGCCGGAAGGTTGAACAGGGCGATGAGGAATAGCAGCAGACCTCCTAAGAGCTTTCCCAAATCCTCGCTATCAAAACCGGTCATGATGACCATATGCAGGAGCGATCTGGGCCGTAAAAACAGCAGATCAAGGGTTCCACCCTGTACTTGCCCCAGGGTATTCCAGACCATGCCGAAGAAGAAGGGAAAGGCAATCCCTCGGGACAGAAGGAAGATCCCCTGTATCAACAATGCTTCATATAAGCTCCAGCCCGGAAAGCTGGCCCCATTGCCATAAATCAGCAGGGTGATCACTGGGGCAAACAGCTCTACCACCAGCATGATGAAAAAGCTGATAAAGTAATCCCCACGATAGGCCATGCGTGATGCCAGGGCAACCTTGATAGCCTGTAAATGCGCTTTAATGCCACTCATCATGCTCCCACCCCCGTAAATCGCTTAATGCCCAAAGACCATAGCAGTCGCGTGACCAGTGTCATGGCGATAACAGCCAGAGCCTGAACACCCACAATCTCGGGAATGGGCATGGTGATGCCCGCCAGATTGTAGGAACCGACAAATACCCGGATGGGCACATAGGTGATGAACTGGAACGGCATGAAAAACAGAATATACTGCAGGGCTTCGGGAACCAGGGTCAGCGGCACAACGACACCCGCGCAGATATCCTTAAATAATAGGAAGGCTCTCCGGATACCATCGGTTTTGGTGAGCCAGAAGGCCACAATGCCTATACAATACTGACACAAGAATGACATGAGGAAGCTCAGCATAAGCGATATGAGCGCCCAAATCGGATAAACCGGCAGCAGGTTAATGTTGAAGACTATAACGAAAATAGCGCAGATCGGCAGCATTTCTATCCATAGCGCTAAAAACCGGTGTCCTACCATCTGCGACAACGCAAAATAGACGTGATTCACAGGCCGCAGAATAAAGGTCATGAACTTACCTGATTGAATCAGCATCTGAAGGTTCCAGTCAGCCGAGTTATAGGTGATATAACCGATGACGGCGGCCACCCCGTTGTATGTAATCATCTGCTGAAGGGAAAGCCCGCCGATGCTCGATTGCTCGGAATAGACTGCCTGCCAGATAAAATACTGTACCAGAAAGTTAACCGGCCCCACAAATATGGTGACAGCCATATGGCTCCGATAAGCAGACCATTCCTTATAGGTTGCAAAGGCAATTGCCTTCATAACTTTAAAAAGTCTTATAACAGGACTAAATAGTGCCTTATCCACGTCGATGTCCACTCCTGAACTACGTTTAGCGAGAAATATCTGTATTTTATGCTTTAAAAAGCGAAATGTCAATCACAGAAAATCGTTATAATAGAAGCCTCCAACTCCTGTTTGGAGCCGGAGGCAATGGCTTAATCAATTAAGGATTTCACTGATATACGCAGCTAGAACCTTCGCTGCTTTTTCATGGGACAACACTCCCGGATGCTGTCTTGAACCGACTGTATCGTCGGTTGTATTCGGCAGCTGCAGGACAGAAACCTTTTTATCACCTGATTGCTTGATGTAAGCATCAACAGCTCTGTTTATCGCCGGCAGCATGACATCTCCCAGCATCCCGTAAGCCCAGATAATATGGGCATGCTTATTGTATTTTCTGATCTTGGCGAGGAAATTGATAACGGCCTGCTCAAAGGCCTTAAGATCCTCGGCGGCAAAGCTTCCATCGGGATTCAAGTGCTGTTTATGGGTTTCGTCCGTCACTTCATCCTTCCATTCAGGCTGATAAAAAGCGCTTCCGTCATTGGTACCGAGATTGACGACCACCACGTCGGGCTGCCAGGAGGTAAAATCGTTTTCCTGGAACGCACCCAGTGCTCTGTTCTTTTCTCCTGTGAGAATACCGCAGACCTTCTCGTAATACTCCGGGATATTGAAATGCGGGTTATTGTCCCAGCTTGTGAGCACACCCCACCCGCTTTCCGAAACCACGCGATAATCGGCATTCAAGGCCTCGGCGACCATTCGGGTATAATTATGAACGGCACTGAACCACACCGAAATCCAATCCTCTTCGGTTTTAGCACCGATGATACCCTCGCCGGAGGTAATGCTGTCCCCTATGAATTCTATCTTGTAGGGCTTGTCTGCCACAGGCAAAAACTCACCATCGGATCGAACAGCATGAATTTGCATGAAGGAACGGGGATCACCGTTCATGGCCTGAACATCCCTGATGATGCGGACATTTTTCACAGTATTCTCAGACATCCCCCTGAAGACGCAGATCCAATACCTTCCGGCTGTCAGCATTAGCCTGCTGACAGGTGCGTTATTGATAAGAATGCTCATCCAGGGCTCGTAATTCTCGTAATCGACTTCCACCTCAACCCATAGCTCAGACCCCGTAACATTCAGCTCAAGGGCGCTTCCGGTCCAAAACAAGGTCAGCGGGGCGCGATTCTCTGTTGTCCGCCCATGGACTTTAAGGTTATTGATGTCCTTCAAGGCATATTCCTTCAGCTTTTCATTGATCTTAGCCATAAACCCTCCCATGACAATCTGCATCTTATAGCTCGTCTAATTTTACAGCTATCATTATAGCAGACCCCTTAATGCATTCAAATCACATTCCTGTCATTATGGGTATTATTATGACTAAAATGAACTGCGTCATTGCGGCGGTTTCACGTCTTGGAATTTATAGTTTCCATCAATGCGTCCCCGTGCTGGTGCTGTCGTCGGTGGACTTCTGGTCGGCATAATAGACCACAAAGTCCCCGGGCATGAGCTGCCAGCCGTTCTGACTGGTATTGTAGCCCTCCAGAACCCAGCCATCGGCGGTGTTTCCGGTATACCTCAAGGCCGGATGATCGAAATCATCATTGTTGATCACCGAGATATCCCGGAAGTTCACGATGATATAGCCGTCCTTGAGAAATACAGGAGAGCTTGATGTGAGGTTTCTGTGCTTGGAGAGGTCGGTGCCTTTTGGCACGGCCAGGCAGTCTGCAGGCAGGTAGTATTCCCCATACCATTTCTGGACTGAGGCCAGTGCCTTGTATGTGCTTACTCCCTGTGGAATGCCCTTGTCGGGGCCTACAAAGCTGCGAATGGGTTCACTTAAGAGAAGCTTGTAATACTTGGATACCGTGACCCCGCTCTGGGATATCCTTGGGAAGGCATCGATCCACTTTTCAAGGGTGTAACCCTTCATGCCGCCCCGAAGCTTGAACATGGCCTCAGCGGTATTTGCAAACTCAGAGCTGCTGATGCCTCTATAAGCAAAGTTGAGCTTCATACTGTGGGTTAAGGTATCCTCGGGGCTTCCCACCTTGATAAGCGGCTTTGTTGGCGTTGAGTAATATAAATCCACTTCTATCCTGTTCTTACCGTTCTTGTCCACGAAATAGAAGGATGGCAGGATCTGTACGAAATCCAATTCGTCGTAGTAGTTGCCCATGGTCTTAAGCTCGAATTTCACGGCATAACCCAGCTTCACTGCTTTTTGAGAATAGCCTGCCACATCGTTCTTACCCGGCATCACAGGCAGAAAATACTTCCTGGCGGGATCAACAGTGCCATTGATATTGTTGGGTCCTGTGAAGAAAGCCTTGCCGGTGGCGTCGGGCTTGCCCTTGGTTACCCTGAAGAAGGTCTCCCAGGCGATATCATCGACATCGGTGATCTTGAGGTCATAGACTCTGCCTATGGCCCGAACCTGACAGCTTGTGGAAGCCGCATAACAGCTGGAATCGGTGTTGGCTCTTTCCTGACTGGTGGCACCATTGGCGGTGTCATTGGTTGCCAGGCTTCGGACTTCTATGGTATAGGTCTGCTCATCCACCCATGTGGGGGTATAGAAGGTAATGCTTGAGACATTGTTGGCGATGCCCAAGCCCTCGAGGGAATACCAGGTTCCCGCCTTCAGGTAGGTTCCGGCCATACTGGTGCCAAGATAGGTGTCAAACCCGAAGCGGATTTGCCTGTCTCCCACATAGGCCGTGTAATCCCTGTTGCCGTATCCCTTGATATTCCGATGGGTACCGGTGTTGGAAAGCTGGACGGTGAAGGGACGACCCAAAATAACGGCGCTGGTGTTGGAAGCTAAAGGTACCGGGCTCTGGTTGTGGGCATCATCGCTCGGTACTGAAGCACTTATGACCACAGGGGTGTGGACATAAACCGAATTGATGCTGCCCAGCGGGAAGGTTTCGGTTTCCCTGCCTGTGGGATTGTAGGCATAGACCCGCTCATAGATAATGGTACCTGAGCTGGCCTTGCTTCCGTTTGAAGTACTCTCGGGTATCCTGAGATTGCTGGCATAAAGGGTATTGTTATCGATAACCCCCGGGGTGAGGTTGGAATATGACGGACCCGACGCATGAGAGGAGGTTGTCGAATCGCTGAGAACCACCTTCCCGTTAATGGTAAGGCCATCATTACGGACTGTCGGTGAAGGCACGGCATTGTATGCGGCCGCCAGGATGTCCTGAGGATTGGACGAGGAACAGTATGTGGTGATGCCGGTGCTGCCCGTGGACTCATGGTTGGTGGTGATTCGGTAATCTACAGCCGGCGTCTTATAGGGCCCTGAT
>CAZLHW010000293.1:0-5490 GCA_964559085.1 uncultured Acidobacteriota bacterium
ACTAACCATTGGCAAAAAGAAACATGGGAATCTGCCCGGACAGCGAGGTCGGAGCCGGACTCGGGCAACTGGACAGGGCAGCCAATTTATCCTCTGCTCTATTGCTTGCTTCGGCGCGAAGGCTCGGAAGAGCGCCCGGCATGCCACCGCTCTCTGCAATGCGATCACCGGCCCGCTTCCTGGCCGTTATTCAAGAAGTTCTCGATCAGCCCATCTCAATTTTACGCTTTGCAATGAATGAATGATGGGCAACAAAGGGTTAAGCGATTATTTATTGGGTATTTACAGAAGTCGTGAGCGGAGAGGGGGGGATTCGAACCCCCGATACCGGTTTAAGCCAGTATAACTGCTTAGCAGGCAGCCCTGTTCGACCACTCCAGCACCTCTCCGCGGTCGAGTCACGCAAATTGAGGAACTCATAGTATATGATTCACTCCGCAAAATCCACCAGGAACCCCTTGCTCCGGAGAAAAAAGAAGGATCAAAGGATTAGAGGATCGAGTCCCTTTGATCCTCTGATCCTCCAACGGGCCGGCTTTCGAAATAGGTCACTGCGTGGTAAGCTTGGCATTTCCAAGAGGGTTGCCGATGAACTCAAAGGATCAGGTCCGCGTTCGCTTTGCTCCAAGTCCAACAGGATATCTTCATGTGGGAGGGGCGCGTACGGCCCTCTTCAACTGGCTTTTCGCACGACACCACGGAGGACGTTTCATCCTCCGGATTGAAGACACTGACTTTGCACGGTCCTCGGAAGAGATGGTGGAAGGAATTCTGAAAGGCATGCGCTGGTTGGGACTGACGTGGGATGAAGGCCCCTTTTTCCAGTCGCAGCGTTTGGATCGCTACAGGGCATTCGCCGACGGCCTTCTGCACTCCGGACATGCATATAGATGTTTCTGCAGTGTCGAAGAAGGTGCTGGAAGAAAATCCTACCCAGCCGGGCAACCGGCCGGTGCGCATGCCTGCGCGACGCTTGCACGCGAAGAATCCGACATTCGGGCGCAAAAAGGAGAACCTTTTGCCATACGGTTCCGCGTCCCGCCCGAAAAGACTTCCTTCACCGACCAGGTTTTCGGCACCATCGAGGTCGACAACGCAAATCTGGAAGACTTCGTGCTCCTCCGATCCGACGGCATGCCGACCTACCACCTGGGTGTGGTTGCCGATGATCTGGATATGAGGATTACCCACGTGATCCGCGGCGCGGATCATATTTCAAATACACCGAAACAGATCCTGCTCTACCGCGCCGCCGGCGCGCCGATCCCCGAATTTGCACATCTTCCCCTCATCCTGGGGCCGGACAAACAGAGGTTGTCCAAAAGGCACGGTGCGACTTCGGTGATGGCTTACGCCGCTATGGGCTATCTTCCCGACGCCTTTTTCAATTTTCTGGCGCTGCTCGGATGGTCTCCCGGGGACGACCGCGAACTGCTCACCCGCCAGGAGCTGATCGAGCTCTTCTCACTGAAGGGGGTTGGGAAAGCCAACGCCGTCTTCGGCCTGGAAAAGCTCGATTGGTTCAACAGCCAATATATTCGCGCCGCCTCCCGCGAGGATCTTCGCGACATGGTGCGAAAGGAGCTGCAATCGGCCGGAATATGGGATACGGGAGAGGATCGGCTTTCCACAGAGGAACTGGACGCCGCCATCGAGCTTCTAAAGCCTCGCGCTCGGAAGCCCGGCGATTTCAGCAGCACCTTCAAAGCCTTTTTCTCGGATGACTTTGTCTACGATCGGGCCGCCGCCGACAAGTTCCTGAAAGATCCCAGGCTTCCGCAGCTGCTTCCGGGCCTGATCGAACAATACCAGGCGGACGAAATCTTCTCGCTGCAATCTACAGAAGAGGTCCTCAGGGATTTTGCAAAGAAAGCGGACGTCAAAGCGGGCCTGCTCATCAATGCGCTGCGCGTCGCCTTAACGGGGCAAGGCGTTGCGCCCGGCCTGTTTGAAATCATGCAGGTGCTGGGTCGGAAACGCACCCTGGACCGTCTGCACCGCCTGAACACATATTTACGAATGACGAATGACGAATGACGAGTTGAAACATACGCCGCAATCATCGGGGACAGCCCGGCATCATCACAGGCGGTTTCAATTCGTAATTCGTCATTCGTAATTCGTAATTTAGCAAAGGGGGGTACCATGACCAAGTTGGGCGTGAACATCGATCACATTGCGACAATACGCCAGGCCCGGAGAGCGCTGGAACCGGATCCGGTCGCCGCCGCTATTCTGGCCGAACTCGCCGGCGCCGACGGCATCACAGTACATCTGCGCGGCGACCGGAGGCATATCCAGGACGCGGATGTGTTGCGACTGAGGGAGACGGTAACCACCCGGCTGAACATGGAAATGGCGGCAACAGCCGAAATGGTTCGGATTGCATGTGAGATTCGCCCCGATCAGTCCACGCTGGTGCCTGAGAATCCTTCAGAGATCACGACTGAAGGAGGCCTGGACGTTGTAAAGCACATGGAATCCATTCGGGAAGCAACGCGCGCACTGTCGGCAAAGGGAATCCAGGTAAGCCTCTTCATCGACCCCGACCCAAAACAGATCGACGCAGCCGCAAACACCGGCGCCTCCATGATCGAGCTGTGCACACGGGCCTATGCCGAAGCATGCCCCAAAAGCCCTGACCTGGCCGGTGCAGCATTTGAACGCGAATTGGCCAAAATTGTGCAGGCGTGCGAGCGCGGCAAAAAGCTGGGGCTGAAAATCCTGGCCGGTCACGGCCTGACCTACAGGAATGTCGGGGCGATTTCCGCCATTCCTGAAATCGAGGAGCTCAACATCGGCCACAACATCATCGCCCGCGCCTCGCTGGTCGGCATGGAACGGGCCGTTCGCGAAATGATAGACAGAATGACGAATTACGAATAACGAATTACGAATTGAAACATACGCCGGCATAATTGGGAACGGCCCGGCATAATCGCGGTAGATTTCAATTCGTCATTCGTCATTGGTAACTCGTAATTTGGTTCTATGGGGATCTTATATCTCGTTGCGACGCCTATTGGAAATCTTGAGGATATCACGCTGCGGGCTCTGCGCATCCTCAAGGAAGCAGATCTCATTGCATGCGAAGACACCCGTCACACCGCGAAACTTCTCAACCACTACGGCATCCGCACGCCGAGGGAAAGCTATCATCAGTTCAACGAAGAGAGCCGCACGCCGCGCCTGATACAACTGCTCAAAGAAGGCAAAAACATAGCCCTTGTCAGCGATGCGGGCTCCCCGCTGGTTTCGGACCCCGGCTATGAACTTGTAGCCGCCTGTCGGAGGGAGGCAATCCAGGTCATCCCGGTTCCCGGTCCGTCCGCTGCTATCGCGGCGTTAAGCGCTTCCGGCCTTCCCGCCGAGAACTTTATTTTTGCCGGCTTCCTTCCGCCCAAGGCCTCGAGCGGCTGGCACAGGCTTGAGGAACTGGCAAACCTCCCCTTTCCACTGATCTTCTACGAAGCGCCGCATCGGCTTCTTGCATCGCTGGAAGACATGGTCGCCGTTTTCGGTCCGAGACGGGCAACCCTCGCCCGGGAGCTGACCAAAATGCACGAGGAAATGCTCCACGGCACCCTTGCGGATCTGCTGGAGGTCCTGCGCGCGCGCCCCCGTATCCAAGGGGAAATCACTCTCGTTGTGGAGCGCGGCGAAACCGCGCAGACGGCACACTGCTATCCGATTTCGCTGCGGGAGCATCTGGAAGAAGAAATGCGGAAAACCGGTCTTTCCCGCAATGAAGCGCTGAAATCCGTTGCAAAACAGCGGGGGCTGTCGCGGAAACAGGCTTACGAGGCACTTATAAAAGATTGACCTTTTCCGGATTCCGGATGAAATAGGGAGGGTCGCGGCTGTTTTATTATGCTGCAGTGGAGATCCTGCCATGAATGACGTGGTTCTGGGCCTTGGGCTGACTCTGTTTGCCGGCATGGCGACCGGCATCGGCAGCATTATTGCCTTTACCGCAAAACGGACAAATTATCGATTCCTTTCCGTTGCTACGGGCTTTTCCGCAGGCGTCATGCTGTATGTCTCTTTCATCGAAATATTTCCGAAAAGCACGGCGCTGCTTCGCGTGCGTTACGGCGACTCATGGGGAGACTGGCTGACGGCCGCTTCGTTTTTCAGCGGAATTCTGGTCATGGCCATCATCGACGCGTTGGTCCCGGCGGCAGAGAATCCCCATGAAACGCATTCCGAAGAGGAAACCGCGCCGCTCCATAATCCCCAGGCAGCCATTCCCGATTCCGAATCCGCAGCCTTCGGCAAGTCCCCAAAACGCCGGCTCGGGGAACACGACCACGGCCAGGCGCAGGCCGGCCTTATGCGGATGGGATTGTTTACCGCGCTGGCCATTACGATTCACAACTTTCCCGAAGGCATTGCCACCTTCCTGGCCGCGATGCAGGAACCCGCGCTGGGCCTGGCCATCGCCGTGGCGATCGCCCTGCACAATATCCCGGAAGGCATCAGCGTCTCCGTCCCGATCTTTTACGCAACCGGAAACCGGCGCAAAGCATTTGTATACTCGCTGGCCAGCGGTTTTGCCGAACCGCTTGGAGCCTGTATAGCCCTTGCACTCATGTTACTGATTGCCGGGGGAGGCGCCTGGGCGCCTCCCGAGCATGTCACCGGATTGCTCTTCGGAGGAGTCGCCGGCGTTATGGTGTACATCAGTCTCGATGAACTCCTGCCGACAAGCCGCGCCTACAGCAAGGGGCACGACAGCATCCTGGGATTGATGGCCGGCATGATGGCCATGGCCATCAGCCTGCTCCTGATGCGCTGATTTTCGGCGGCAGCCGAACAATAAAACGCCGCCAATTTCGCGAATTACACTGAATCCAAATCATCCGGGTGGCCGGCTTCCTATGCAATACACCGTTACGGCATCATGCCTTTTCCGTCCAGCTCGCCGGGAAGAAACCCCAACTTCCTGCCGGCCTCAAAAACTTCGAAGCGCTCATCGTGCAGCTCCTTAAGCTTTGCCTGGAGCTTCTCCATTTCCGCCTGGGACTTCGATCGGGAATCCTTTGTACGGCTGCGGCCGGCAGAACGGCCGGTTTTAACATTTTCCCACTTCTCCGCCCGGATGCGGGCTTGGAGAGAAGCCAGGCGCGAGTCCGTTCGCTGTATTTCGCGATCCAGTTTCCGCAGTGCGGTCTGAAAGCGACGGAGCGACGCCTGATCCTTCTCAGTATCCTGCCGTCCGGAGGCGGTCTCGCGCGTCACACCCGTTTCTGTGGACGTGGACAGGTTGCCCGAGTCCGGCGCCAGGTGCTCTCCGTTTCCCTCGATCACTTTGCCGTGCACGCCCTGCTGTTCAAGCTGCCGCCTCCTTTCGGCTTCCTGCCGGGCAAAATCCACCAGGGATTGCGTGTTCAAAGTGAAAAGCAGAAGAATGCAATAGGCGCCGCATCGTAAATTTCTCATGCTTATTTAATTGCCGACCCTTCTTTTGAGCAAAAAAATCTTTATTCA
>CAZLHW010000294.1:0-5470 GCA_964559085.1 uncultured Acidobacteriota bacterium
CGAGGAGTGAGTAGAACTCCAGGCGGCCGGCCAGCATGCAGCCGCTCAAAACCCACTTTGCAAGCGCCGGAAGATGGCCGTAGTGCTCAACGGGACCCACGCGACCGAGACCAGGGCCCACATTGAACATGCAGGCGAGGACTGCACTGATGCTGGTAAACACGTCAACGCCGGCAGCCGTCAAAAGCAGACAGGAAACTAAATTCGTCAGAAAGGCAAGATACACCAGGTTCAAAAGACTCTGAATCGCGGGCTCGGGAAAAGCGCGCCCGCCGATGCGAATTGAGAAGACGCCCTTTCGCTCCACCATCCGTTTGAACTCCCGGCCCACGACCTTCAACAACAGCAGGATCCGGGAAGACTTCAATCCGCCGGCAGTCGAGCCCGTGCACCCCCCGACAAACATCAAGCCCATCAAAATCAGCTGAGCGAAAGGGTTCCATTTTTCAAAATCGCTGATAACAAATCCCGTTGTGGTCAAGATGGAACTCACCTGAAACAGAGAAACCCGCAGCGCCGTCCCAAGCCCGTATTGCCCATGGAAAACCATGCTCAGCGCAATGCCGATCGTGGCGAAAGCGACAATCCACAAATAGAATCGAAGCTCCGCGTCACCCAAAAAGTTCCGCACCTGCTTCTCAACCCAAAACCGGTAATGCAGCGTGAAGTTAATGCCGGCCATCAACATAAAAATGATGATGATAGTTTCCACCGCGAGGCTGTTAAAGGCCGCAATGCTGGCTGTTTTTGTGGAAAACCCGCCGGTACCCAGAGTGGAAAATGTATGGCAGGCCGCATCAAACGGACTCATTCCCGCCCAGCGGAGCGCCAGATATTGAGCCAGCGTCAGCGCAATGTAGATCTTCCACAACGCAATGGCCGTTTCCGTAATCCTGGGCTTGAGTTTTTCCGATCGGGCTCCGGAAAACTCTGCGCGGTAGAGCGGCATTCCCCCAACGCCCACCAGCGGAAGAATGGCGATTGCAAGAAGCACGATGCCCATCCCTCCGAGCCAGTGAGTGAAACAACGCCAGAATTGGAGACTATTTGAAAGAACTTCCACGACCGGAAGAACGGTTGCGCCCGTTGTCGTAAACCCCGATGCGGTCTCAAAAAAGGCTCCCGTAAAATCCGGAAAATACGGAGAGAGGTAGAAGGGGAGGCACCCAAACAAGCAGGACACGATCCATACTATGGAAACAAGCAACATACCTTCCCGCTGCGAGAGGTCTCTTTCGGGGCGGCCGGCGAACCACAACAGGGCAATCCCGGTGATCGCCGTAATGGCAATTGCCAGAATAAAGGGCCGGACGTTGTCTTCAATACTCAGACCGTAAAACAGAGGCACAAGCATGGCGGCGGCCAGCCCCAGGAGGAACTGGCCGATAATGTAAAGGAGCGTTCGTGCATGGATCACGGTATTCGCTAGCTCCGAGACTCACCCAGAAAGGCCGACTCCAGAGCCGCAACGGTTCGCTCTAGAGTGAAGAAAAAGACGCGGTCTCCCGCTTCGATGATATCATCGCCGCGCGGCACGATCACCTCCCCGTTGGGCTTGCTGATAGCTCCGATAATACACTCGCGCGGCAATCGCAAATCCTTGAGTTTTTTGCCGACAACCCTGGATCCGGGCGCAGCGATGAGTTCGATCGACTCCGCTTCCGCCTCACGAAAAGCAGTAACGGAGATCACCCGCCCCTTGCGCACATAGCGCAGAATCCGGTCTACGGCCGCCAGCCGCGGGCTCACCGTCGTCGTTATCCCCAGCCTCTGCACCATCGGCAAGTACGTAAGCCGGTTTATGAGGGCAATCACCTTCTGAACACCGAGCTTGCGGGCCAGCAGGGAGGCCATGATATTGTCCTCATCATCACCTGTTAGAGCCAGAAAAGCGCCGACCCCCTCTATGTTCGCATCCGTGAGCGTTGCCTGGTCTGTGCCGTCCGCGTGAATCACGATGGCTTTTTCCAAAATTCTCGAGATAAGCTCGCACCGTCCGGCGTCCTGCTCGAAGAGCTTAACGTCGACGCCTTTTTTTTCCAGTTGCTGCGCGACCTCAATCCCGATCTGTTTTCCCCCGAATATAAAAACCCGATCAATGGACTCATGGCTTCGCAATCCCATGAAGTTATAAGCGCCCTCAAGATACTGCGCCCGTGTCATGACGTACAGATGGTCCCCGGGCAGCATCTTTTCTCCGGCATGGGGAATGATGGCCTGCTGCCCTCTGAAGATCATGGCGATAATGCCATAGCCGCGGGCTCCGGAAGAATCGAGTTCTTCGATCCGTTTATGCGCCAGCCAGCTGTTATCATCCACAATCATGCCGAAGAGTTTTACCCGCCCTTCCATGAAATCCAGAATATCGGACACTCCGGGCACATTCAGCACTCGAAAGATGCGTTCGGCAATATCGGTCTCCGGGTGAATGATCAGGTCGATAGGGAAACCTGCCTGTCTGTAAATCCGCCTCCAGTCCTCCACTGCGTGGGTGCGCAGCCGCGCCACTCTCACCTTGGCCTGGGATTCCACCGATGCGATCAGGCAGAAGAGCACATTGATCTGATCCGAATCTGTCAGAGCGATGAGCATGTCCGCATCGGCGATGCCCGCTTTCCTCAATGTCGCAATTCCCGAGGCGCTTCCATGGATGATTTTGGCATCCAGCATCTCCTCCAGCTTGGCGCACTGCTCGGCATTCTGCTCCACAATGACAATTTCATTCCCTTCCCGTATAAGACGCGCCGCCACCAGTGCGGCCGTCTGCCCTCCACCGGCAATTAATATTTTCATGGCTTTTTGATTCCCCGCGCCTTCCTTTTGCAGATCTCCCGGAATAAAGTCAAGGGATAAGTCTTAAAGCTTGAACACCCTTTCCGCATTCAACTGAAACAGCTTCTTCTTGTCGGCATCGCCGATCGGGAAATTATCCGTCATCGTCACCTCTTCCGGAACATACTGGTACGGATAATCCATCGCGTACATCACGCGGTCTATCCCAAGTACGGAAATTGCCATCAGGATTGCCGGCGCCCAGGGCAGGCCGCTCGTTGTGATGTAGAAGTTTTCCTTCATGTAATCGCTGGGAAGCTTCTTCACCTTCTTCATGAAGGGGTATCGGGCGTTTGCATACATATAATCGAGCCGGTAAAGCATATACGGCAATCCCTCGCCTCCATGCCCAATTACAATTTTCAATTTGGGGAAGCGATCAAAGACGCCGCCCGTCATCAACCCCAATACGTGAAGCGACAATTCGTGAGCAAAGCCCAGGATGGCCCTTTCAAATCCGCGGGCCAGATAGGGCATAACCATATTGGGCGGCGGGGTCTGCGGGTGGAGATAGATGGCGGCATCGAGAGCCTGCGCCGCTTCAAATATCTCCCAATACTTCGGATCGTCGAGATATTCCCCGTTGGTGTGGGAATTGATGATCACGCCATTCAGGCCAAGCTTCCTGATCCCGCGCTCCATTTCTTTGGCGGCGGCCGGGGGATCCTGGGGAGCCACAGCGGCAAGGCCGGCATACCGGTCCGGATGCCTTCTGACGGCCTCCGCGAGCTGATCGTTCGTCGATGCCGCCATTGAATTGGCCGTTGCCGCATCGAAAATCTGCACTCCGGGAGCCGTCAGCGAAAGAACCATTTTGTCAACGCCGGCCGCGTCCATTTCGCGTATCCGCTTCTCGCCGATATCCTGAAGCTGATCGATCAGGGGCGCATTGCGGACAAAACGCCCCCACATAGACACGAATCCCGGATCAGTCAGCGCTCCGTTCTCGATCTTGTCCAGGTACATCTTGAATAATTCAGGCGGTCCCCAGGCTTCTTCCGTGGCTATTCGTTTATAGCCTGCTTTTGCAGGTTTCCCGCTGACTTTCGCATAAGGAGGCACATTCTGTGCGGCCGCAGGCGCTGCGTTCCATCCTGCCGCCGCGTATCCGGCCAGAGCGCTTTTCAAAAATGATCGCCGATCGGTTCCCATAATCCCCCCCGGGCTTGAGATGAAGGCTACCGCGCAGATTCCTGCAGCAATCTATTATATTCGCTTTAAATGCGAAAGGCATTTCACCTCCATTGGTTATTAACGAATTGTTATTGGTTATTTCGCATGGCATGCTGATAGACTGTTCTCTTAAATTTTCGATCGGTAAACGGCATCACGCTCCGCGAAATAGAGGCTCACGATGACAAAATACCGCCTACGGCTTGCAGCAATTCTTCTTGCTGTCTCGACGGCATGCACGACGGCCCGCAGGGACGCGGGAGACTTCAAGATAGCATTCACGCCCGCCCGCCGCGGCCAACACGGCATCTTTACGATGAATGCCGATACTACCGGGGGCAAGCTTCTCACATCGGATCCCGGCGCCCAGCTCCGGCTCAGCTCGTGGTCTCCAAATGGGAAGACGATCGCCTTCTTGACAACGCGCTCAAAAGACGCGGCAATTCTTGATCGGTACCGAATTCCGTTCCACTACCTTCTCTATACCGTCGGCTCCGGCGGCGGGTCCGACACGCTGCTGCTGGATGTCCCCATAAGCAGCTTCGCGTGGTCCCCTGATAACAGCTGGATCCTTTTCATATCCTCTTATGAGGATCCACAGCACTCCGACCCTGAGGTTCTCCGCGGAAAGAAAATCCCGATGAGCGCTCTGTATCTTTTAAACCTGCAGACAGGCAAACATCGCCGGCTGACATCCTTTGGGAAAAACACCTCGGGGTCCTGGGCGCCGGATGCCAAGCGCATGGCGATCAGCTTTGGCACCGAGGAGACAAGCGACCGGTATATAGCCACTGTCGACGGCCGGAGCACGCGACGTCTTACCGATTCAAAAGCCATCTATACCAAACCGGCGTGGTCGCCGGACGGCCGGTACATTGCCTACATTACAGTGGCCACGCAAACCTCCGAGAACCAGGATGCCGGAGTCTATGTCATGGATGCCTCGGGCGCCGGCGAAAAACGCCTCAGTGCCATGAGCGCTTCCGGTGTTATTTGGTCGCCCGATGGGAAACGACTTCTGCTGCAGACTGCCGCCGGCATAGCCCTGACGGATCTCAATGGCGAAAAGACCACGAATCCGATACCCCAAGTCGCCCGCCCTCTCGATGCTCAATTCACTCCCGATGGGGAGTCGATCACATTCCGTTCAAACCATGAAGGCGAATGGCATTTGTATATCGTGGATCTTGCCGGGAAAAATCTGAAGAGACTTACAGGGACGCTTAGCGCCGCCACCTATTGCCTCTCTCCCCTCCGGTCAAAGCTCTAGTCCCGACATTGGCACCACTCCGCGCCGGCTGCGCGCATGCCGCAGCCGCCTACGGCGACATTGTGCCGATTGCCTGCGCGGTAAGCGCCGAAGGCGCGCGGCAGATCAGCCCAGGCTGAAGGATGCGAAGCATACGGAGGCCTGGGTTGCCGGCCAATAGATCCATCAGCCCTGCAAAGGCAGCCCAGTCAGCAC
>CAZLHW010000295.1:0-4244 GCA_964559085.1 uncultured Acidobacteriota bacterium
GGAAAGCTGTAATTGCGGGCCATAAAGTTTTCGGGGATCTCGCGCAGCGGGTCATTCGGCGATGTACCCTGGATCGGGAATGGGGTCGGACCGGGCCAATGATAAATCTTGAGCGCCGCTTTGGTGAAAACGCCGGGGGTTACGCCGGGCGGCACTGCGCTGGTCAGGATGCTGCGCAAAGACGGCCCCGGACCGTCACCGCTGAACCACTCGTCCGAAGAGCCCCGCGATCCCGAGCGGACGAGGTTCCCCTCCGGCGTCACCCACTCAATGGCAAGATGGTTCCGGTCATCTCCGCTTGTGGTCTGATCCAGGTGTCCGTGTCCGCGGAGCATGGCGGTGCAGTTCGCGCCGGCTCCCTTCACATTCATATGGAAGCCTCTCTTAAACAGCTCCGCCTGCAGCTGCGCCGTAATCACATACGGCTCCACAACGGCATACATGTGCTTCTCATTGATTTCGATGATGCGGTTCATGCGCCTCAAATCAAGGTAGAGGGTGTTGGGCGCGAACTGCCCCGACCATCCCGTACACACCGGACGAAAGGCCACTTTATGCTTGTTGCACAAACGCACCACAGCCTGCACTTCCGCCGTGTTTTTGGGAAGTATGATGGCTGCGAACCGGGTCTGGTGATAGGCCGGCATAATGGCCGGATCGTCGCATATATACGGCGCGCCGACGATGTCTTCAAACTCTTTGTAGATTTCTTTGCTCAAAGCCATGTTGCATTCCTCCCCTTTTAAAGTGCGTTCTCGACAAGTTCCACGATGTCATACACCTTCAGGCTGCTCCCGGTTTCCGCGATCGCTTCGTTGAAGGTTTTTTCACACCATGGACAGGCTGTGACAATGGCCTCGGCGCCCGTGGACGTGGCCTCCTCGATTCTGTCGGCGGCCGTCCATTTGGCAAAGGCAGGATTGGAATCGCCGACGCCGCCGCCGGCGCCGCAGCACCAGGCGTACTCCTTGATGCGCGTCATTTCGGTGAGCCGGACGCCGGGAATGCTCTTAAGCACATCGCGGGGCGGCTCATAAACACCGTTGGAGCCGCGACGGTATTGTTTGGGCGGATCAAATACAAACCGGTCTCCCGGAATCTTCTTCCCTTCCCAGTGAATCCACGGTTCGCCCAAACGGCCCAAGCGGCACGGATCGTGATAGGTAACGGAAGCTTCGACCTTTTTCCGCAGCTTCAGCTTGCCCTCCTGAATCAGCCGGGCGATGAATTCCGAAATATGCAGCACCTCCAGATCGCCCTTCAGTTTGTACTTGTCGTAAAGCACCTTGAATGCCTGATACCCGTCGGCGCAGGACGTCACCACGGTCTTGGCTCCGGCTTTTTGAAGCATGGCCATGTTCTTCCTGGCCTGCTTGAGGAAGTCTTTTTCATAGCCCATCTGGTAGGCGCGCCCGCCGCAGCAGGTTTCATTGTCGCCCGCGATGCCGAAATTGACGCCGGCTTTTTGCAATATCTTTGCGGTGGCTTTGGCCAGCTTATGCATCTTCGGGTCATAGCTTGTCAGACAGCCGACGTGATACACCACATCCACCTTCTCTTTGGCGGCATCGGCCAGCTTCAGGCCGGAAGCCCAGGCGCCGCGCTTGCCGGAAACAGGAACCATGGCGCCTTCTTTGCGCAGGCCGCGGATGACCTTGTCGAGCGCCGGCCTTGTTTTTCCGTCCTGAACGGCCTTGAGGCGCATTTCGTTGATCGGCTCCTGCACTTCCATATCCATCGCGTAATTGCAGGAAACGCCGCAGGCGCCGCACATCTGGCAGTCATAGATGATGTCGACCAGCTTGTCGGTATAGTCCAGTTCTCCGTTCAACATTGCGGTTCCGATGTTCATCCTTCCGCCGCCGGAATAGGCATGGAAATTATATCTGGATATGCTGGGACATACATTTGCATACAGAAGCCCGCTCACCTTTTGCATAGGAATGAATTTGCAGCACGAGCAGCGGCAGCACATCGCCATATCGCCTTTATATTGTTCAAGTCCCATCTCTGCTACCTCCTATAGTCTTTATAAATTGCGCCGTTTGCCTGTCTTAAAAACACACCTTTCCCGGGTTCATAATGTTGTTGGGATCCACGATGTGCTTGAGTTTGTTTAAAACGGAAACAGTTGCCGCATCTCGATTCAGAATCATGCCCGCGTCGTTTCCATAAGGCCTGGAGAAAAACGCGCCGATCGCCATTAAGCTTCTGGTTGCCTGAGCAGACAAGGTTTGAATGCGGTTGCAGTCGCTCCGGCTGGCAGGATCGTAGAACAGATTGAATTCGCAGTGATAGCTTGTGCCCTGCACGACGGGCTGGATATACACCCCCAGATCCGGGCCGCTGTATCCGACGTTCTCGGCCAGAGCGCTCAGGGTGCGGATCTGCGATTCCAGCTTGTCCTGAAGAGTCAGAAAGAAAACATCCTGGCAGGCGCCTTTGAAGCGCAGCTTCCAGTAAGGATCCTTTGAGGGCTGCTGGACGGTCTTCAGGATCTCATTCGCGGAAACGGGACCCGCGGCCTTTTGCGCGTCGACCCCCAACCGCTGCGTCAGATCCCTGAGGTCTTTGACATAGGCGCGCACCCGCTCCTCCGGCAGGTAGTCATAGCCGGCGAGGGTGAAAAAGAGCGTCCAGGGGGGGAGAACATCCTTCAGCTTCTGATAATCCGCAGGCCATTTCTTGGCGAAGATCGCGGCCATGTTGGTGCTGTTGAGGATGAAGCACTCGTTGACCATGCGCAGCCGGATCAGCCAGGACGCCATATCCAGCAGCACATTTAGACCGGAGGAATTGACGACATAGGGATCCTCAAGACTGGGGAGTATCTCGCAGCGCATGGAAGCCCAGGTGACGATGCCCATGGTCCCCTGCGCACCCTGGATCAGCCGGTGCCAGGAAGCCGTGCCGGGCCCGTAGGGCGCCTTCTGCATGCCGCCGACCTTCCACTGCTCCTGGACGGTGCCGGGGCCGGCCGCCTGTCCTGTCCGGAATTCATCGCCTGTGCCGAAGAAGACCTCGGTGCAGGCCAATGGATCGGAAATATCCCATTGGTATTTCGGCATCATGACCGGCTCCCGTTCCAGAATACTGCCGACAACAGACTTTGTTTTGCGCGGCAGCAGGGGCATATTCAGCCGGAGTCCTTCTTTTCTGACGGCCGGGATAAGATCACCGAAAGTCACCCCCGGCTCGACCATGGCCACGCGGCGCGGCCGATCCACAAAAACCACCTTGTTCATCCTGCGCAGATCGACAACAACAGCCCCGCCCGCGCCGGGAACAGTGTCCCCGCGGAAATGGGGTGAACCGGAACTCACCGGCACCAGCGGCGTCTGCGTCTCGTTTGCCAGTCTTACGATTTTTTGCACCTGTTCCGCGTTGGCCGGTTTTACAACGAACGCCGGCCGCACCGGATTCACAAAGCTCATGTCTCGGGAGTACTCATCCAGCGTCGCGGCTTCTTCGCTGACGTTGGAGGCTCCGACGATTTGCACCAGTTTTTCTTTGCTGATCATTTAAACCCCCTTTTGCTTTTGGCCATCCCAGGCCTATGAGAAGGACAGGCCGCCAAAGGCTCCGTCCTTCGGTAGGGCGCCTGCGTGTGCATTGCATAGTATAGTGTCAATTCCAGCCTCTAAGTCTGGGTGATCACGGGTTGCGGCGCCCACTATATCACAGGGTTTTATTAGGGAAACACAATACTGCAGAGATTCTGCCGCCAACGGCAGATACCGGTATCGCTGTCGGTCCTTGTTTCACAAATACCGATAGCGATAGCGATCCCGATACCGATCCTATAGGAGAATTGTTAATGCGTGGCGCGCTATCCTCTCTTCTTGCGAAACTGAACACCCTCAAAACCTTTAAAATCTTCATCCTGCGTCCAAATTGTTGCTTCGTAAGCTCGAGCCGTGGCGAGGATGATGCTATCGGCCATTGGAAGCTTGTTCTGAATACTGAGGCGGGCAGCGTCCAACGCCAGCCGTGCATCCAAATCAACAACCTTGCATTGCTGCATGACGGCGATCGCCTGCAGCGCATGGGCCTCATCGGTTTGTTGCATCACTCTCTTGAAAACCTCGTAGAGTACGATGGATGGAATAACCACCAGATCCGTCTGCTCAATCACCGGGGAGAAAAACGAGGCGTTCGGTCCGTTTGCGAAATACTCAAGCCATGCGCTGGAGTCCACAACATTCATACTCGATCCTCCTCGCGCTTTACGGCCGTGTCGATGC
>CAZLHW010000295.1:4254-5470 GCA_964559085.1 uncultured Acidobacteriota bacterium
TCTATGCGATTGTTATACACAATTGCATGCATCTTCTGGCCAGGGGAAAGGCGAAGCTTTTCCCGGATCGCCTTGGGAATAACAACCTGATACTTGGGAGAGATAGTTAAAGCGACCATGATTCCTCCATCGATTTAAAATCGGTATTACACATATGTTATCGATGGAGAAAGTCGGCGTCAACGAAAGGGTTGATAGCACAGGGATACAGAGATTTGCCGCCACCCGAAAATGTCGGCATCCGGGTCGCAATCGTTCCTCTATTCACAAACACCGATAGCAATCACGACTCCGATCCCGATTTATCCCGGATTCCGAAATTGGCTGTGAATAAGCGTCGCCGCCGCTATCACAATGTCTGAATTTTGAATTGCCGCCGCCTATTGGTTGGCGCTTCTTCGTGTGCTTTGCGCCTTAGCGGCTAATTCGGCCTAACCGCTATGACGCAACGCACGCGAAGAAAACTTGAAGGACACTGGCAGATTATCCGTTATAGGGAACCCGATGCCTTTTCCTGAAGATACCAATAAGATACTGCTTTTCGCGCTCGAAACCGCACAGCATTGTGATATAAAGCTCCGCATCAAAGCGGAAACAATGCAGGTCTCCACCGCAGAAGCGGTGTTCCGTTCGCGCAATGAATCAGGAGGAACAAACCATGGCCATGACGCTCAAAGATCTGGAGGCGGAAGTCAAAGCCCTGAAAAAACAGGTGGCTGAAAACGCCTGGGCAAAAGATTATTTGGAAATCTGGAAGCTGATGTCGCTCTATTCCCATTTGTACCATGTGGGTCGAAACTCGGAGGTCCCCTCGCTATTCGCCCAGAAAACGCCGGGAGTGACGATGGAGATCGAGGACAGCGGAGTCTATGAAGGGATCAAAAGCATCACTTATTTCTGGAATAAGGTTTTTGATGTCGACAGGATGCATCGGACACAGGGATTTCTCGCGGTCCATATGACGTGCAATCCGGTAATCGAGATAAACAAAAAGGGGACGCTGCCCAAAGGCCTGTGGCATTCACACGGCGTGTGCTCTTTTGCAGCCAACGCCGGGGTGTTCAAACAGTTCCTGTGCCTGGGCAAATATGACGTGGAGTATGTGAAGGAAGACGGGCAGTGGAAATTCTGGAAGTTTGCCTATCGCCTGACCTACATGTGTCCGTACGAGAAGGGCTGGGCGGAGGAACCGGTGGCGGCAAGCATTGCGGGCAAG
>CAZLHW010000296.1:0-5459 GCA_964559085.1 uncultured Acidobacteriota bacterium
CCGAGAATCGCTGGAGCGTTTGGACTGGATACCAGCACAAAAGGCAATCTGATGAGCGCCGTTTATACTGCACAGACCGCCGTCAACATAACAAGAACCGTGGTAAAGGCGGTGGCTGCGAAATGAAGCTGGTATATATCTGCTCCCCTTATGCCGGGAATATCGAAAACAATGTCCGGTTTGCAAGAGCCGCCTGCCTCTATGCCGCAGAGCATGGCTGTGCGCCTGTCACAGTTCACCTGTTATATCCGCAGTTTTTGGATGATAATGTAAACGCCCAGCGGGAGCTTGGCATCCGGATGGGTCTGAGGGTACTTAGCTCCTGCGATGAGCTCTGGATTTGCGGAGAGCGCATAAGCTACGGTATGAGCTGTGAAATCGCAGAAGCCGAGCGGCTTGGTATTCCATTAAGAAACCTGTCAACGGAACAGATACAGGAAAAATGCCATATGGAGATATTGCCCCACTATTCCAAAGAAAGAAAAATCATGCCGGAGGAAGCGCCTTCCCCCGGCATGAAGCTTAAACTGTGACCCCACCGCTGACCCTCGGAAGCCTGTTTGACGGGATCGGCGGTTTTCCGCTGGCAGGCGTCCGGCAGGGCTTTACCCCTGCATGGGCCAGCGAAATTGAGCCGTTTCCCATTGAGGTCACGAAAACACGGTTTCCGGAAATGCTCCATGTAGGCGACATTACAAAGCTGAAGGGCGCTGAGCTTACCCCTGTGGACGTGGTCTGCGGGGGTTCGCCATGTCAGGATCTATCGGTCGCTGGAAAACGTGCCGGACTTAAGGGCGAGCGATCCGGCCTGTTCATGGAGCAGATCCGTGTCATAAAGGAGCTGAGAGCACATGACGCAAGAACCAAACGAACAGCTGACCCTGTTCGACTTAGACCCAGATATATGGTCTGGGAAAATGTCCCCGGAGCTTTCTCCTCTGCAGACGGAGAGGACTTCCGGGCGGTGCTTGAGGAAACCTGCAGAATTGCTGACGGTACCGTTTCTGTACCTCGACCTCCGGGAGGGATATGGAGGTCTGCTGGGGCCATATTGGGAGATCAATTCTCACTTGCTTGGAGAGTATACGATGCTCAATACTGGTCCGTCCCACAAAGGCGCAAAAGAATCTACCTTGTCTCAGATTTTGGAGGACACACCGCACCACAAATATTATTTAAGCAAGACAGCCTGTTTGGGAATACTGCGCCGGGCGAAGAAGCGAGGCAAGGAGCTTCCTCCTGTGCTCAAACAGGCGCTGGAGCTCCAGGCGGGAGTCCGGCCCGAATAGGAGAGGACAGCAAACCCATTGCCTTTGCCTGCTACCAGCGGGATGGGCTGCGAAATCTGCATGATGTGTCGGGAGCCATACAGCCCCAGCCGATCCTGGAAGCATCGGAAAGCGGCTCCAACATGGTGCCGTCTGTCCTGTGCCTGAACGATCAGGGCGGAAGCCGCATGAACGTGACAGAGAATATAACAGCTACCTTACGCGCTCAAATGGATGGGCATCCTCCCCTCGTTATGGGCAGCCAGCAAGGTGGCACGGAAATTTGTGAAAACTTGTGTCCGACTATTACATCAGCAGCGGGTACCAGTGGAAATAATCAGCCTGTTTTGTTTGAGAATCATGGTATTGATTCCCGCTATACAGGCCCGCACGAAGTAGCTCCTACAATGTCTGCCCGGTATGGTACCGGCGGCAATAACGTACCGCTTATTTCGCAGAATGCTGTATTTTCCGAGGATGAACCGGCCGTACCGCCGCATGCAGAAACATACTGCATCGCCGGAAACATCATCGACCGGCAGGATCACAACGGCGGCAACGGCATGGGGTTCCAGCCGGATATCAGCTACACCCTGAACACCGCAGACCGGCATTGCGTATTCTCCCAGCAGAGAAGCGATGAATATGTTCATAACGACGTGGTCAGCACCCAGAGTGCCCGGCAATACAAGGACTCGACAGACCTTGTATGTGAGATGAATGTTGCAGGTTTGGACTGCCGAAACGGTACGGAAAACGGAGATTTGAGCGGAACGCTCCAGTCCAAGACGGACGGAGGGTATTCCCTGAACAATGTGCATCCCGTACGCATCGGCAAGCTGATCCGCAGGCTGACGCCGCTGGAATGCGAAAGACTACAGGGCTTTCCAGACTATTGGACGGACATCCCCGGCGCCTCGGACAGCGCAAGATATAAAGCCCTTGGCAACAGTGTGGCGATCCCCTGTGTGGAGCATGTACTCCGGGGGATCGCATATTTTTTGCGAAAATTTTATGAAGAACTGGAGGAACCCGAATGTACATCTACCCCGACAACCTGAAATCCAAGGCGGTGCTGTGGCTGTGGCAGCTCAGGGACATCGGCGTCATCGGCGTCGGTCTTTTGATTTCTGTATTTGCGCTGGCACAGCTTAGGTTTATGCCGCCCATCGTCATCACGGCTCTGTATGCCTTCCTGACTATACGGTTTGACGATACCAGCATCCTCGATTTTATCAGATACGCCTGCGCCTTCTTCATCACGAAGCAGCAAACCTATGAATGGGGGTATGGGAAGCAATGAACAGAAAAGAAAAAAAGACGGCAAAGCAAAAGCAGTATACCCGACAGCTCATCAACACACAAGACGTTACAGGCCATAGCCTTCTGACCTTCCGGGGCGATGAGCTGGTGTATTTTATCATTAAGCCAACCAATATTTCTGTCCTGTCGGAAGCCAACATATCAGCCCGGATCTATTCCTTGATGACTGTGCTGAAGGGAATGGCGGAGCTGGAGTTCTTGTGCCTGAACAGCCGGGAAAGCTTCGAGGATAATAAGCTGTTCTTAAAAAGCCGCCTGGAGCAGGAGAATAACCCTGCCGTCCGCAGGCTGCTGGAGCATGACCTGAACCACCTTGACCGGATACAGGTGCAGATGGCAACAGCCAGAGAATTCCTTGTGGTCATACGACTGAAGAGTGAAAAGGAAAATGAAGTGTTCCCCTATCTGAACCGTATAGAAAAGACATTGCGGGAGCAGGGCTTCTCCGCCAGTCGGGCGGAGCGGGAGGACATCAAACGCATGCTGGCGATTTATTTCGAGCAGAACGTCACAACAGAACGCTTCGAGGATTTCGACGGAGAACGGTGGATTATTCTCAACGAATGAAAACAAATCAAAACAAATCAGTAAAAGGAAGTGAATCTAATGGCACATCAGAACAAGGCGAAGGCGGTGCAAGGAGAAAAAGTCCGCATCCAGGAATTTCTCGACATGATTGCTCCTTCCATCATTAAATTCAATACCCACCACATCATCTGCGGCAACACCTTCCGCTCTCTTTGGGCGCTGCGCGAATACCCCACTGCTACCGAGGAACAGGCCATCCTGCGGTATCTTGGCGAAAAGGACGGTGTGACGCTGCACATCTATACCCGGCATGTGTCCCCTATGGAGGAAAAGAAAATCATATCAAACGCCGCCAACAAGAACCGGATGCAGCAAAGCAGCACCCAGGATTTGCAGCAGACGGTCACGGCGGAAAGCAATCTTCAGGACGTTGCAACCATCGTTGCGCAGATGCACCGGAGCAAGGAGCCTCTCCTTCATGCAGCTGTCTATATCGAGCTGTCCGCTCATGACTCCGACCAGTTGAAGCTCCTGCAGACCGAGGTGCTGACTGAGCTGGTGCGGAGCAAGTTAAACGTGGACAGGCTCCTGCTCAGGCAGCAGGAGGGCTTTCTATCGGCCATGCCCTCCGGCTGGAACGTATTCGGCGATCAGTTTGAACGAGTGCTGCCCGCAAGTTCGGTCGCCAATCTTTATCCCTTCAACTACAGCGGCAAGACAGATCCCAATGGCTTCTACCTGGGAAGGGATAAATTCGGAAGCAATATTCTTGTGGATTTCAACCGGAGAGCGGATGACAAGACCAACGCTAACATCCTCATTCTCGGCAACTCCGGCCAGGGCAAGAGCTACCTGTTAAAACTAATTCTCTGCAATCTCAGGGAATCCGGAATGAAGATCATATGCCTCGACCCGGAAATGGAGTTTGAGGATCTTACCAGCAACCTTGGCGGCTGCTTCATCGACCTTATGACCGGAGAGTACATCATCAATGTTCTGGAGCCAAAGACATGGGATGAAGCCGGTGATCCGAGGGACACCGAAGCGCCCCAGGCATTCCGGCAGACCAGCAAGCTTAGTCAGCACATCAGCTTTCTCAAGGACTTTTTCAGAGCCTACAAGGATTTTGATGACCGCCAGATCGATACCATCGAGATAATGCTGGGCAAGCTCTATGAAAAATGGGGCATCACCGATCACAGCAATTTTGACCGTCTAAAGCCAGATAATTATCCCATCCTGTCCGATCTGTACGAACTGGTAGAGTCGGAATACAAGGAATTCGACGAGAGAAAACGCCAGCTCTATACCGCCGATACGCTGCGGGAAATCTGCCTTGGACTCCATTCCCTGTGCAAGGGTGCGGAGTCCAAATTCTTTAACGGGCACACCAACATTAAAAACGGAGAGTTTGTGACCTTCGGCGTCAAGGGGCTTCTGCAGGCCAGCAAAAACCTGAGAAACGCCCTGCTGTTCAACATATTGTCCTACATAAGCAACGAGCTTCTAACCACAGGCAATACTGCCGCCAGCATCGACGAGTTCTATCTGTTCCTTTCCAACCTGACGGCCGTGGAGTATGTCAGGAACTTCATGAAGCGCGTCCGAAAAAAGGATTCTGCAGTGATCCTCTCCAGTCAGAATCTTGAGGATTTCAATATCGACGGTATAAGGGAGTATACCAAGCCGCTGTTTTCCATCCCTGCTCACGCTTTTCTGTTCAACGCAGGCAACATCGACAAGCGGTTCTATATGGATACGCTCCAGCTGGAGGAATCGGAATACAATCTGATCCGGTACCCCCAGAGGGGCGTCTGCCTGTATAAGTGCGGAAACGAGCGATACAACCTCATGGTTACCGCTCCGGAGCATAAGGCAAGGCTTTTCGGAAAGGCGGGCGGCCGGTAATGGAAGGCGGTAAAATGACATGGACATGAAGGAGCAGCGCTTCGGCATTGAGATTGAAATGACAGGGCTGTCTCGGCAGCGTGCAGCACAGGTGCTGTCGGAATATTTCGGACGGCCCGCTAGCTTTGACGGCGGCTACTACGGAGAATATTCCGTGCTGGACAGCCAGAGCCGACGATGGAAGGTCATGAGCGACGGAAGCATAAAAACAGAAAAAAAAGAAGGACGGCAGATCGTTCCGGCGGACAACACCTACAGCGTGGAGCTGGTCAGTCCCATCTGCCGATACGAGGATATTGAAACTATACAGGAGATTGTGCGCAAGCTGCGGGGGGCTGGAATGCTGGTGAATAAATCCTGTGGCATCCACATTCATCTGGACGCCTCGCCCCACAACGCCAACACCCTGCGCAACATCACCAACATCATGGC
>CAZLHW010000297.1:0-5347 GCA_964559085.1 uncultured Acidobacteriota bacterium
AAAAATTGCAGCCACATTGCGCAATTGGAGCTGCGGGTTCACCACCGATTGAATTTCCGCCCGCGTAAGCACTTGCGTTATGTCGGGATCCTCCTGCAAGACCTGGAGGAAATCCTTATCTTCATCCCAGACCTTCATCGAGCAGCGCTGGATCCATTTATAGGCTTCTTCCCGCAACACCCCCTTTCGCGTGAGGTCGAGAAGCAGTTGCCCGGAGTAGGCAAGTCCGCGCGTCAGCTCGATGTTCTTTAGCATGCGCTCGGGATAGACCGCCATTCCGGCAATTATTCTGGTCATTGCGCGAAGCATGTAGCAAAGAACAGCGGTGGCGTCGGGCAGGATCACGCGCTCGGCGGAGGAATGGGAGATATCGCGCTCATGCCAGAGGGCCACATTTTCCATAGCCGTCACCGCGTACCCGCGCAACAGGCGGGATAAACCGGAAACCTGCTCGCATTTCACCGGATTGCGCTTGTGCGGCATGGCGGAGGAGCCTTTCTGGCCGGCGGCAAAAGGCTCTTCCGCTTCGCGGACTTCGGTTCTCTGAAGATGACGGATCTCCGTGGCAAACTTATCCAGAGAGCTTCCAACAATGGCAATCGTGCACAGGTACTCCGCATGCCGGTCTCTCTGAAGCGTCTGCGTCGAAGCCGGAGCGGCTTTCAGGCCCATCCGTTCGCAGACAAGGGCTTCCACATCCGGATCGAGGTGGGCAAAGGTTCCCACGGCGCCGGAGATTTTTCCTACCGACACGCTCTCCGCCGCGCGCACCATGCGTTCGCGGTTTCGGCGCATCTCGTCGTACCAGACGGCCAGCTTCAGCCCGAAGGTTGTGACTTCGGCATGCACCCCGTGTGTCCGTCCCATCATAAGCGTCCTGCGGTGTTCCATCGCGCGATCCCGGATGGCTTTCTGCAGTTCGTCGATCGCGGCGACTATCTTCTCGCTGGCCTGTTTGAGCTGAAGGCCGCGGGCCGTATCGATAACGTCCGTGGAGGTAAGGCCCCAGTGGATGTAGCGAGAATCGGGTCCGACAAACTCCGCGACGCTCGTCGTGAAAGCAATCAGATCATGATGCGTGACGGCCTCGATCTCTTTGATGCGCGCGACTGAAAAATTTGCTTTTTTCTCGATGGTTTCCATGGATTCACGGGGGATCCACCCTTTCTCTGCCAGTACGCGGCATACCTCCAGCTCGACGCGCAGCCATGTGCGAAACATATTTTCTTCCGACCAGATCTTTTCAAAATCCTCAGGCATATAGCGATCAATCATTGGGATACCCTTCGAATCCCGGAGCCCGCCGGCTCCGAAAAAGGCGACGCTTTCTATTTAAAACCGATACACTTTGCTGATTTTCTCCGCGGAAGCCAGTTCAAGCCTGGTCTGCAGATTCAGCAGGCTCGATCGTTCCTCCAGGGCCCGCCGCGCGGACAAGAGCGCCAGCTCCGGGAGGTTGTTTTTCTTGCTGAGATGCGCCAGCACCACAAACGCGGCCCGTCCGTCAAAATCATTGGCGAGAAAGTGCGCCACCGAATCGTTGGAGAGGTGGCCGCGTCGGCTCATGACCCTCTGCTTGAGCGCCCAGGGGTAAGGACCGACTTTCAGCATCTCCACATCGTGATTGGATTCCAGAATGACGCCGTCGCACCCTTTCAGCCGTTCCAGAACAAGATTCGACAAAAACCCCAGATCCAGGGCGATGCCGATTTTGATGCCGTCTTTTTCAAGCACAAAACCCAGCGGATCGGCGGAATCATGGGGCACCGGGAAGCATGTGATCCGTATGCCTTTTATGTCAAAGCATTCGCCGGCGCGGATGCTGCGGTGCTTTTTCGAATCCAGGATCATGCCGGATGCATTCCGCGTTTCATCGGTCATGAACACGGGGATATCGAGATCCTTTGCAAACGGGCCGACGCCGCGGCAGTGATCGCCGTGCTCGTGCGACACGACGATGGCGGATATCCGGTCCGGTTCCAGGCCGCACTCCCGCAGGCGTTTGGCCGTCTCGCGCCCGCTCAGGCCGACATCCACCAAAATGTGCGTCTCCCCGTCGCTCACAAGCGTTGCATTCCCGGAGCTTCCGCTGCCCAGCAAGGTAAACGTCAATCCCATAGGTCACACACGCAACGCGGCCATGTTCAGCTCCCGGCCATTCCGGCTGCTCAAAGCCGTCAGAGCCAGGGTTTTATTATCAAACATCGTATTGGCAAGGTTCCGGATATCGCGCGCGGTTACGCGATCCACGGCCTCCAGAATCTCTTTCAAGCTGTAAAAACGATCGTAATAAAGGAGCTGCTGGGCAAGCTGGGTCATCCGGCTGCTGGAACTCTCGAGGCTCAACAGAATCGATCCTTTGATGTAATCCTTTGCCCGCTTCAATTCCTGAGGAGACACCAGGTTTTCGCGCAATTTTTTGAATTCCTTCAGGACCAGGTGCACAACCTCCGTGGCCTTTTCCGGCGCGGCGCCGGCATACACAATCAGCGTCCCGGCATCCCGGTAAAGGTTCAGCATGGAATGAATGGAATAGACCAGGCCGCGCCGTTCCCGTATGTTCTGAAACAGGCGCGAACTCATGCCGCCGCCTAGGATGTTGCATAACAGATGTGCGCAGTACCTCTCCTTCGACAGAATCGAAGGAGAAAGGGTTCCGAGACACACATGGGTCTGCTCCAGCTGCGGTTTATGCCGCACGCTGCAGCCCGCATGCACACGGGGAGGAAGACCCGGATCCGCCGCGGCGCCCTGTTTGAGATGCGAGAAGTAGCGCTCCGCAAGCCGCTGCACCTGCCGGTGCCGGATATTGCCGGCCACGGCAACAATCATATTGCCGGCATTGTAGTTGTTCTCGAAAAACTCCTTGACGTCATTCCGTGTAATCCGCGCGACGGTCTTTTTTGTCCCGGAGATCGGGCGGCCGAGCGGATGCTCTTTCCAGAAGCTCTCCATATAGAGGTCCAGAACCAGCTCCTGCGGAGAATCCTCCACCATGTTGATCTCTTCAAAAATCACGTTGCGCTCGCGCCTGACTTCGACGGAAGGAAAAGCGGGATTCAGAACCAAATCGGAGAGAAGGTCGAAGGCGAGCGGGAGATGTTCGTCCATTACTTTGGCGTAAAATCCAACGTATTCCTTCTCGGTGAAGGCATCGAGATGGCCGCCGATCGAATCGGTCGCTTCAGCAATTTGGGCCGCAGACCGCCTCCTGGTTCCTTTGAAAAGCAGATGCTCGATAAAGTGGGAAATGCCTGTGTTGCGCGCATCCTCCAGCCGCGATCCGCACTTGATCCAGACGCCCAAAGAGACGGAGCGCAAATGCGGCATGCCCTCCGTGGCGACCACGAGACCGTTTTTAAGCACCTTTTTCCGGACATTCAGGGGCATAATCGAACACCTTAAACGCGCACCGCCGTATTACTACCATAGTGCAGCTTCAGCCGCAACCGGCCTCCAAATATGAAATGCGCGAGAATAGCCTGTCTCGACCGCTGCAAATATTAATAACTTCCGAGCTCTGGTTTGTATAAGATGAGGGCCTCGGCGAACTCGATTCAGATAATACATTCTGTCGGAGTCTTTTTATTATGTCGTCCCTAGCTTCTTTCAGGGATCCGGGTGGATTCTGCTTTGTTCAGGAGGGCCGGTTTTTCCGGGCGGTGCATCCGGATGCGGTTTCGGAAATCACCGCGTTTCTGAAAAGCAATACAGCCAATGATCTCATAAAGAGCCGGCGCCTCATCGGAAGCCGGAGGCTGAATCCGGCGGAACAGGCGCAAACGCTGCAACACCAGGGCCTGCAGCAGCTGGTGAAGCAAAAAGCAATAGAAGGTGTCTTCGAGCACGAAAGAATCGATTTCCCCGGATACCCTTACGAGTGGGCCCCGGAAATGCTGCATGCGGCCGCCGTTCTTACGCTGGACCTCGCACAGGCCGCATTAAAAGAGGGTTACAGCCTGAAGGATGCGAGCCCTTACAACATCCTGTTCCGGGGGAGCGATCCTGTCTTCGTCGATCTGCTTTCGTTTGAACGACGCAATCCGTGCGATCCCATCTGGAAACCGCACGCGCAGTTCTGCCGTACCTTCCTGCTGCCGCTGCTGGCGCATAAATTCTGGGGCATAAGCCTTGCCGATATATTCAGCACCCGGCGGGACGGATTGGAACCGGCGGAAGTATACCGGCTTTGCGGGACCCTGCAGAAGCTGCGCCGCCCCTTTCTGTCGCTGGTCACGCTGCCCGTCTGGCTATCGCGGAGAAAAACGGGGAAGGCGACCTATCGGGAGCGTCTCTTAAATAATCCTGAAAAAGCCCGCTTCATTCTGAACGCATCCTTCGGTCAGTTGCGGCGCATGCTTCGGAGTGTCCGGCCCGGAACGAATGAAAACTCGCACTGGACACAGTATTCCGATTCAAACAGCTATACCGACTCGGCATTCAGGGAAAAGGAGGACTATCTCTCCGCTTTCCTGCGCGAGGCAAAGCCCCGACGTGTGCTGGATGTTGGAGCGAATACGGGGCATTTCAGCGTGCTTGCCGCCAAATCAGGTGCGGACGTGGTCGCCATAGATTCCGACGCCGACTGCATCGGGATCCTGTGGCGGCGGGCCCACAAAGAGACTCTGCCCATTTTGCCGCTTGTCATTGACGTATCGCTCCCGAGCGCGGCCAAAGGATGGCGCAACCGCGAATGCAGCGGATTTCTTGATCGGGCGGAAAAATCATTCGATACGGTGATCCTTTTTGGCATCCTGCATCATCTTATTGTTACGGAACGGGTTCCTTTGGAGGAGATCCTTGATCTGGCCGCCGGATTGACAAGACGGTGGCTGTTGATCGAATTCATCGCGCCCCAGGACAGCATGTTTCGCATCATTGCCAGAGGTCGGGATGCACTTTATTCCGACCTCACAAAGGAAAGGTTCGAGACCGCCTGCAGGCGTGATTTCGTCATAGCCAGCAGCCGGCAGCTGCCCGGGATGAATCGATGTATCTACCTCCTGAGAAAGCCCGAATAACCGGCGATTCCTCTTCGAATCCGTTGGCCTCTGAAACTGAAACCGAACTGAAGGAAAGCAAAATGCATGTATCAAGATGGATGTTTCCAGCTTTTATGCTACTTTGTGTTTGCCTCATCCCGTTTCGTCAGGCGCATGCCTATGTGGACCCGGGCACGGGAAATTATCTGCTTCAGCTGTTCGTCGCCGGCCTGTTCGGTGCGTTGTTTGCTCTGAAAATTTTTTGGACGAAGCTCAAAGGCGTCTTGGGCTCCGTGCAAACCGTCCTGTTTAAAAATAAACAAGATCCTACAGAATAATGACAGATCTGAAAAAGCCTCCATCGC
>CAZLHW010000298.1:0-5344 GCA_964559085.1 uncultured Acidobacteriota bacterium
AGCGGGTATAGCGCCGAGAATGGGATTATGCCGCCCTCACGCCCTGCCGCAATGGTGACCTGTTGAAAGATCCATAATACTAGGGCCGAATTTATAAAGGAATACAAAGTAATCCTTAAAAATGCGCCCGGATTCGAGCGGCTCATCCCGAGAGCCTGATGAAATTCGGAAAGGTTTCGCAGGATTTTTTGCAGAAAGGTGCTGCTTCCGGAAACAATAAATTTGCGGTAAAAAACGTCCCCTTTCCAGACCAGCCACAGGCCGAACCCTACGCTCAACCACGCCAGAAGGTAAAGGCTTGTCAGACTGAATCCTTGCCAGGACAGGGGATGCATGCAGGCAGCAAGCGAGCCGTAAAGGAGCAGCGTCATCAATCCTGCCGCCCTGTCCTGAAGGACCGAAGCCAGCCCGAGATGAAGCGGCTTGCCGTTTTTCCGGCTGAGCAAATACGCTTTGATCGCGTCGCCGCCGACCAGAGAGGGGAGGCCGATATTGAAAAACATGCCGGTGAAATACATCCGGACAAAACTGAAATAGCGCCCCTTCATTTGCAGCAAGGAAGCAAAAACGCGCCAGCGTTCCGAGCAAAGCAGCTGACCCATCCAGCAAATCACCAGAAGAAGGGAGAGACGGGTCAGGCTGAAGCTCTGGAGATCGTTGCGAAGCATGGAAATCTCAATCGATTGAAATACCAGGAACAGGAGAAGTATTGTAAAAAGGAGCTTCAAGATGGAGAGGAGCGGCTTGTACTTTTTCATGGACTGCATTGTACTTCAGTCGACGCAAAGCGGCCATGAATTGAAGAAAGACGGCGTCATCTGATGGCGGAAGCCGGGGCCGTGGGCGGAAGGCTCCATTTTTCAATGAGGAGTGCATGAATCAGGAAACAGCGGCAATCTGGATGCGGGAGGCTCTCGCTGAAGCGCGCAAAGCGGAGGCGGAAGCAGAGGTTCCTGTGGGCGCGGTTCTTTTGCTGAATGAAAAGATCATCGGCCGCGGGCACAATCGACCGATTCAATCCTTCGATCCCACAGCCCATGCCGAGATAGCCGCGCTGCGCCAGGGCGCGCACAATTGCGGTAACTACAGGCTTCCCGGCTCCGTGCTGATCGTCACGATCGAGCCCTGCATTATGTGCGTGGGGGCCATGATTCATGCGCGTGTGGAGGAGGTAATCTACGGCGCTCCCGATCCCAAGAGCGGCGCTCTTCGTTCCTGCATCCAGCTCGCGGATTGCGGCTGGCTGAACCATAAACTGCGCGTGACTTCGGGTGTGCTTGAAGAGGAATGCGGATCGCTGCTGAAAGCTTTCTTTGCCTCCCGGCGGTAACAGCCCCGATTAAGCGGGCTAAATGTTAAAGGCGAGATCCAGGGACAGGTCCAGGGACGCAGCGCTGTGCGTAATCCAGCCGATCGAAAGGAGATCCACGCCCGTGGCCGCGATCGCCGCGGCATTTTCCGGAGTGATGCCGCCGGAGGCTTCCGTGATGGCTTTCCCGCTTGCGATGCGAACGGCGTCTTTCAGCATCGGGATGGACATGTTATCCAGGAGCACGGCATCGATTTTTTCTTTAAGGGCGATTTCCAGCTGTTCCAGCGTATCGACTTCCACCTCGATCTTGACCAGATGTCCTATCCCGCGGCGGGCGCGCCGGATGGCTTCCGAGACGCCTCCCGCAACCACGATGTGGTTGTCTTTGATAAGCACCGCATCATCAAGGCCGAACCGGTGATTGGAACCTCCTCCGGCGCGCACGGCGTATTTCTCCAGCGCGCGAAGGCCGGGCGTTGTCTTTCGCGTGCATACCACATGGGCATGGGTGCCTGCGATGGAGTCGACAATGGCGAGGGTTCCCGTCGCAATTCCCGACAACCTCCCGAGGAAATTCAGCGCGGTCCTTTCCGCGGAGAGGATGGGACGCGCGGCGCCGCGGACTTCCGCCACTGTGTCGCCGGCACGCGCGTCCATCCCATCGCCGATGCGGATAGCGAAATCCACGCCCTTGTCGAGACAGCGAAAGGCGCAGGCCGCGATATCGACGCCCGCAATGCGGCCGGCCTTCCGCGCAACGATGCGCCCCGCCGCGGTGTCGGCTGCAGAGACAATGGTATCGGTTGTGACGTCTCCCCGGCTCCCTAAGTCTTCCAGCAAAGCCCTGCGGACCGTCTCTTCATAGAGGACGGGGTATAACGGCGCTAATTCATGAGTCAAGCTGTTGTTTTTTGGCATGGCCTTTAACGGTTAGAGGTTTTCGGAAGCTCCAGCATCCGCTGTACTGCCTGACGCGCGCGTTGCGCGACCAACGGGTCCACTTCCACAACATGTTTCATCTTTTGAAGTGATTCCAGAATGTTGGGCAAAGTGATTTTTCTCATGTGAGGGCATAGATGGCAGGGGCGTATAAAGTGAATGTGCGGAAACTGCACGGCGACATTGTCGCTCATGGAACACTCGGTGGCCAGCAGCACATGCTGCGGCCTCCGCCTTGCGACCTCGTCGATCATGGCCGCCGTGGAACCCACAAAATCCGCTTCCGCAAGTACGTCCGGAGGGCACTCCGGATGCGCCAGAATCGCCAGGCCTCTATACTGTTCCCGATAGGCTTGGAGCTCTTTGGCGGAGAATTTTTCGTGGACCTCGCAGTGACCCCGCCAGAGGATTACTTCTTTGGAAGTCTGTCCGGCGACATAGCGCCCGAGATACTCGTCGGGCAGAAAAAGGACGCGGTCGGATTTCAAGGACTCCACAACCTGCACGGCGTTGGCGGAAGTGCAGCAAATGTCGGATTCGGCTTTCACTTCGGCCGATGTGTTGACATAACATACAACCGGGACGCCGGGGTATTGCCGCCGCAGCTCCCGGATGTCTTCCGCCGTGATGGCTGCCGCCAGACTGCATCCCGCTTCCGGATCCGGTATTAGAACCGTTTTGGACGGATTCATCAGCTTGGCGGTCTCGGCCATAAAATGAACGCCGCACATGACGATCACGTCCGCCTCCACTTTTGAGGCTTCCCGCGCCAGTGCCAGCGAATCCCCCGTCAGGTCGGCCACGCCATGAAATATTTCAGGCGTCTGGTAATTGTGCGCCAGGATGATGGCCTTGCGCTCCAGTTTGAGTTTCGAGATGGAGGAGATGATGGGCGCGTGAACCGACCACTCGGTTTCCGGAATGACAGACCGCAAGCGCTCGTAAAGCGCCGCGGTTTCCCGGATTGCCTCCGGCGTCCGCTGCAGGGTTTCCATTTCCAAATCCGATATTTTATCCAGAGTATGTGCCGCCAAGTTTCCCTCACTTATGCTCATATTGAGCATATCAGAGTCCTAAAAAACTGGCCCGCCCTCCGGGCCATGGGCTTATACTAGGCCTGAGCATAACTCTTGTCAATTGCGATTCTTCCACCGGATTTGTCAGAAGAGGAAATTTTTCGATTTGAACCGCTTTAATATCCGTTGCACATAGTCGCGGGTTTTGGGGAAATCCACTTGGGAAAGATAATGGGTTTCTGCAGGGACGCCGGGAGGAGGCGGTGCTTTCAACGCAAGCCGGAGCCAGTTATCGGCCCTTGATTCGCCGGCGTTGTAGCGCAGCAGGGCGAAGAGCTCCGGGTACGGCGAATTTTTGTAGCGTTCCAGCGACCGTTTCAGATACCAGCAGCCGATCTCCACATTCAATTCGGGTTCCCGGAGCTGCGATTCGCGAAAGGGCGGAAAGCCCTTGAATGAAGAGAAGTCCAACCCGGCAGCCTTGGTAATTTGCATCAAGCCGACTTCGCCCGCCGCGCCTCGAATGTCCGGCCGGAACCAACTCTCTTCGTAAATCAGCGCTTTCACCAGATAAAAGTCGACGCCGTTGCGGGCGGCAGCCTGCGCGATCATGGAGTCGAAGCGTGTCGTGCGGAGATGCAGCCATCCCAGAACCAACGCCGCTGTTAAAAAACAAATTCCTACCGCAATTATCCAGCGGCGCATGATTCGACCTCGCGAGGTGAACCGGACTATGGTTCCTTTGGGGAATCAGATTTTCTGAAGGAGCTTTTTCTTTTTCTCCTGAAACTCCGATTCGGTAATTATGTCCCGGTCGCGGAGAGAGGCCAGCTCTTCCAGCTGCCGGGGAATGCCTGCCTGCCCGGTGGTGCCGGGCGCGGCCGCATCCAGTCTCAACATTTCTCTCTGGCGCACAATGCTGTTTTTGAAGTTCACGGGGTTTGCCAGAAACTCAAACTCTGTCGTGCCCTGTTCGCTCGCGGTTTCCAATCCCACATGGCCATACTTCAGCAGGCGGCCCATTAAAGTCTGGCTGTGAGACACATTGTTAATCTTGTCCAGCGGTGCATCCAGGGAGGATACGGAAATCACCCCCTCCTGCCTCACTACGCGGCGGCTGGTCAGTATGTATTCTCTGCTTCGCCATGCGAGGTATTCCCAGGCGAAGTAGAGCAGTGGAATCAGAAAGAAAGCAAGCAGCCAGCACCTTTCCGTGTAGAGAGCAATCCCGATCAGGAGGATCAGGGCTGCGAGGTTGAGCAAAAACGGCCGGAACAGAACCAGCACGTGTTGCCGCGCCAGCAGGATCAGCTGTTCGCCGGGTAGGAGTTGATTTTGGGTAAATGACATAGAGTTGCCCGGAATCAAATTGGATTCTTTCTTGCAGTTCTGCACTACTGCGGCTGCATTGTATGAACCTCCTGCGGCGCAAGTCAACCGGCTGTCGGTTCCAAAGCGATGGAATCCAGGAAATGAAAAAGCTTGTAATGCTTCTGCGATACGGGCCGATATGTAGCTTGAATCGATAACAACAATGCAATGGAGCGGAATCAAAAAGCCTATACCGCTTCCCATATGCGCGGGACGTTGAGGTCTGGCGGAGAAGCGCTCGGTTAATTAAACACGGGTGAGGGGACCGCCGAAGCCTTCGGCGGCCCGCGCGCCACAAATTCGATATTTCCTGATCACGCTCTCCCGTTTCTCCTGAACCCCGGAAGATATTTGCGCAGAAGAAGCCAGAAGAAGGTGGTGCTGGCGCCAACCGCAAACATGACAATGACGTTATTTTCCAGACTGGGAGCGAAGCGCGTGTGCCGGTAGTAGGCGCAGACTGCCCCCATCAGAAAGCTCAATCCGGCCAGGAAAGCCGCCAGCGCTCCATCGGGGGCGCTTCTGTTCCGAACCCGCTCCCACACGAGGCAAACCAGGTAGGAGGAGGAAGAGGCTGCGATAGCCGGCAATAGCCACGTATCGATGGCCAGAATCATACGCACTCCCACTTCAAGTGTACCATTTCCTGAAATCCCGCGGCACCGCAGTTATAACGGGGTCGGACCGAGCGATGTTTATTAATATC
>CAZLHW010000299.1:0-1875 GCA_964559085.1 uncultured Acidobacteriota bacterium
GCGCCCGTCCCGCGCGATTTCCACGGAGTGGCCTCGCCTTGTGAGGATGTATTCGGCCAGCTTTTGGTTTGTTCGCGTGTCTTCCGCCAGAAGAATACGCAGGGCGCGACGCGGGGTGGGAGTCGGCATGAATCTGACGGGGTTGTCTTCCGCGATTTCCTTGAGCCGGGGTATTTTAAGGCGGATCGTGAAGTGGAAAGTGCTTCCCTTGTTGATCTGGCTTTCGACGCGGATCTGGCCGTCCATCAGTTCGACAAGTCTGCGCACAATTGTCAGGCCGAGTCCGGATCCGCCATAGGTTCGCGTGGTTGAGGCATCCGCCTGCGTGAACGCCAGAAAAATCCGGCTCTGGTCCTCCGGCGCAATGCCGATGCCTGTGTCTGAGACTGAGAAAGACAGCGTCGCCGTTTCTTCCGTCAGTTCGAGGAGATCCGCCTTTATGATCACCCTGCCGGAGTGAGTGAATTTGATAGCGTTATCCACCAGATTCAGAAGAATCTGCCGGAATCGCAACGGGTCGCCTATCAGCAGATCCGGCACTCGAGAGGGCAGGTCGCAAATCAAGCCTAATCCCTTTTCTCTGGCGCGGACGCGCAGCGTCTTGACCACCTGTTCGACGGCCGTATGGACGCTGAAGACGGTGGATTCCAGATCAAATCGTCCAGCTTCCAGCCGGGAGAGATCCAGAACATCATTTAAAAATTCAAGCAGCAGGCCCGCCGATTCCCTGGCCGTTTCCAGATAATCCCGAACTGTCGGCGGCAGCTGTTCATTTAACGCCAGATCCGTCATGCCGAGAATCGCATTCATCGGAGTGCGCAGCTCATGACTCATATTGGCGAGAAATTGGGTCTTGGCCACACTGGCGGCTTCCGCGGCAATGCGGGATTCGATGTGCTGCAACGCAAGCGAGGTGATCAGGGCAAGCTGTCGCAGCAATGTTTCGTCTTCCGGGGAAAAGCCGTCCGCGCCCTCCTTGTCGCTCACGATAATGGAGCCGACCGTGCTACCGGCGGCATCGACAATCCGGGCCCCCATAAAGCCGCGGAAAACGCTCCGGGCCTCGGGAATACCGCATTGGAGAACTCTCTGCTGAAGTTCCTCATCGGACAAGCGGACGGACGCCTGATCCTGCATCAGGCTAAGACACAAGCCGGCATTTCGGCAGCGCACTTGAAACGCGCTGCAGTCCATGTCTTCTGGACACGAAAATTTGCGGTGCCGGAACCGGCCCTTATCATAGCCCGCGCCGGCACAGCTGATGCGTGCGGCGGTCAATCGACGGGCGGCTTCTCCGACCGTCGCCAGCCATCCTTCCACATCCGTCTGGGCTACAACGGTCGCAGAGATTTCAGCCAGCAGCATATTTCGCTGCGCGGCCAAAGCCAGCGCCCTCTCCAGCCTTTTCCGCTCAATAGCGCGGTGAATGGTCTGCATCAGCTGGCGGACGCCCGTCTGTCCCTTGAGCAGGTAATCCTGCGCCCCTTTCCGAACGGCCTCGATTCCAACGTCTTCATCTTCCAGCCCCGTCAGTATGATAATGGGAACGTGGTCGGCCGCGGCATTGGCCCGCTCCAGCGTGGACAGCCCCTCGCTGTCCGGCAAAGCCAGGTCAAGCAGAATGGCGTCGACGGATCTTTTTTGAAGGTAGGCAAGAGCTTCGTCAAGTCTTTCAACCTGGACAACGTTCGGGGGATGGTCCACCTGAGCGAGAGACTCCTGCAGCAGAAATGCATCCGCAGGATTATCTTCGATCAGCAGAATATGGAGACGATCCTCCATTCATCGCTCCGCAATACTAAAGGGATCTGCCCGGCAGCTTTACGACTTTAAGCCAAAACTCGTCGATAGCCTTTATTATATGCAGGAATAGGT
>CAZLHW010000299.1:1891-3024 GCA_964559085.1 uncultured Acidobacteriota bacterium
CTCCGGCAGCCTGTGACGGTGTAAACACCACGATGGGGATTTTGGCCAGCTCCGGATCCGCCTTGATCTCCGCCAATACTTCACGTCCGTCCTTATTGGGCAGATTCAAATCAAGCAGGATCAGATCCGGCTTTGGCGCATCCGCAAAAGCCCCCCTTTGGAAAAGGAAATCCGCGGCATCGGAGCCGTCCTCAACGACATGAAGACGGCTATGGATTTTCGCCGTCTTCAGCGCCTCCAGAGTCAACTCCACGTCAATGCGGTTATCCTCCACAAGCAGGATATCCACAGCCCGGCAGTCTTGCATTTCCGTATTCATTGGAATCCTCAAATTTTATTGATGCGATGGCAAGTTCTCCTGCCAAGATTCCAGTCCGGGCAGATGCGCATCCCAATCCGGAATTTGGATTACGATAGGGGGAATGCCTATGTATTGGATCCGGGGGGGCATGTCAATGCCGAGGAATGAGGTCCCGAAGAAGATTGGACCGGAATGGCGTGCATTGGAATCGGGAAGCGGGCGAGGATCAGCACAGGTCCTGCTTATTCACCCACGCGGCTCCCGGAACGCGGCACCTCCAATTTGTCAGACACGCTCCTGGGAATGGGCCGGCTTCAACTTGGCAATTTCGCTTTGAATTTCTTCAAGCATATGGCCGTGGAGCGTGAGCTTCACTTTGCAATGAGAACACTCCATTACATACCCTTCAACCAGAACCTTCACTGGGAATTCATTCTTCCTTCCGCATATGGGGCATGTTACAGGCAGCTGGGGATCGTTCACAGGAACCTCCGGTTTCCCGATGATCAGGAATACAGTGTAGGACACTCCGTTGCGAATTGCCAATCCTTCCCTGCGCCGGAGGGATCAGCACAGTTCTTCCGGTTTGACAACGAAAAAGGATTTGCGGCCTTTGGTATGGCGCACCTGGATAGCACGCAGCCGTCGTAATGCACTCACTTCGCGGCTGAGCGTTTCTCGAGCGCAGCCAACCATACGAGCCAGCTGCGTCTGGTTCAGATCAATCCGGACCCCTTCCTGAGTTTCGACTCCAAATCGTCCGGAAAGCCATGCGAGACCGGACCGGACTTTGTCCCGCACGGGTGAACAGCCAAGAAGCTCCATCTGAGTC
>CAZLHW010000299.1:3034-5344 GCA_964559085.1 uncultured Acidobacteriota bacterium
GCGCGATGGTTTCCAACAGTACGCGGCAGGCCCGGGGATCCTCCAGAAGGAGTTTGAATTTCCGTTCAGGGAGCAGCAGCAGACTGGATCGCTTGGGTGCCCGCGCGCTGAATGTGACCGCATTCCCTCCCAGAAGCGAACTTTCTCCGAAGAATTCGCCGGGCCCCAGTATGGACAGCAGCGTTTCCCTGCCGTCCGAAGACAACCGCGTCAGCCAGATCTCTCCCTGCTTAATCAGAAAAAGGCTGTTCACTCGGGTCCCTTGACTGCATAGAATGGTGTTTCTTTTAACCGATAGCGTCGCAAGCGCTTCGCTAAAGCGGCTTTCCATTTCTTCGAACAGGGTTGCCGCAGGGTTCTGCCCGCCTGTCTCCGAAGCACGCATGTAAAGAGCCAGTGGAGTTGCCGGATTCATTTTCGACCTATCCTTGAACTTAAAATTGGTTCTGTAAAAAGCCCTGTACACAAATATCCGCTCCAGCCTATGCAAGGAAGGTGCCAGCGACATTCAGGCGTCGGCATGGAATAGCAGCCTGCAGGAAACAGGCGCAGATGGGGGCAAAAAAAGAGGCGCATCAGGATGCGCCTCCGGAAGCCCTGCCTGCCATTCGCAAGAAACCAACGGCAAATTTCCCCGATCAGGGAATTATTCCCTTTTTTATTCGGCTGCCTTAATCTGGTCCCATATCCTGGTGTACTTTGCAGTATCGGGGCCCAAATCATCAATTACTTCGCATTTCGCTTTCAATTCGGGAGCCAGAAAAACAGCCGGGTTGTTGCGCAGTCTGGGATCCACCTTTGAATAACTCGCCCGATTGGGGCAGATATAGGAAATGAAATTCGTATTTTCAGCCGCCACATCCGGATTGTGGATAAAATTAATGAAGGCGTGAGCGAGTTGAAGCTCCTTTGCATCCTTTGGAATAACAAGATCATCGCACGCAATGGAAGTGCCTTCCGCCGGGATTACAAAGTCAATATCCGGATTTTCCCTCTGCACCTGGAGAAGATCTCCGCTATAACCATGCACCAGTAGAAATTCTCCGGAAGCAATGCCCCCCTTATACTGTTCGGATTCGAACTTGGCCAGATTCTTCTTCCAGGCAATTACCACATCGCGGGCGGCTTCAAGCTCCTTCTCATTGCGTGAGTTCAGGCGGAACCCCAGGACTTTCAGAGCCGCCCCCATCGTCTCCCTCATGTCGTTGAGCATGGTCATCCGTCCTTTCAGCGCCGAATCATTAAACATCTTCCAGGAGGGCGAAAAATTCCGAACCTTGCTCTTGCTATAGGCGATGCCGGTATTCGTCAACATATAGGGAACGCTGTGCTGCATTTGCGGGTCCATGGCGATTTTCAAATACTCGGGATCCACATGCTTCAGATTCGGCAACAGCGCATGGTTCAGAGGCTGCAGGTAGCCCTGGCTATGCATGATTTTCACGAAATAGCTGCTGGGCGTAAGAAGATCATAGCCGGTGGCTCCGGCCTTGATCTTGGCGTACATCGATTCATTCGATTCAAAGGTATCGATGAGGATCCTGCAGCCCTGTTCTTTTTCGAAGCGCTGAAGGAGTTCGGGCTTGAAGTAATCCGCCCAGGTGTAGATTTTCAATTCCGGAGTTTTGCGGCTGCAGCCCATCGGCATAAGGATTAAGAGGACGGCTATGAGAATCAGAGACCGGACTTTCATGAAACCTCCTTAGTTAACCTCTGGCTGAAAAAAACCGCCAGGAAAGTAATCAGCAAGAGAATGGAAGAAAGCGCGTTGATCAGCGGGGGAGATCCATGTTTGATCATGCTGTAGATGCGAATGGGAAGAGTCGTGGATCCCGGACCGGCCACGAAAAACGTGATTACAAAATCGTCAATGGAAAGGGTGAAGGCAAGCAGTCCGCCGGCCACGATTCCGGGCATCAACAGCGGCAGAAGGACGCGCCGGAGCGTAGCCCACCAGCCGGCACCCAAATCCTGGGCCGCCTCCACAATGGCATAGTCAAAATCCTGCAACCGTCCCAGCACGACCATGGCGACATAGCTGATGCAGAACGTCACGTGGGCCAGAAATATCGTGAACAGGCCCAGCTTCATGTGCAAGGCCGAGAAAAAGCGCAGGAGGCTGATTCCCATCAGGATTTCGGGAACCACCAGCGGCGTATAGATCAGGGTGTAATGAAATTTCTGCAAACGGGAAGCATATCGATGCAGTGCAATGGCCGCCGTAGTCCCCAGCGCCGTGGACATCAGAGTTGCAGCAGCGGCAATCAATAGGCTATTGGTCAAAGCGTGCCAGATTTCACGCTCCCGGTA
>CAZLHW010000300.1:0-5335 GCA_964559085.1 uncultured Acidobacteriota bacterium
GGGCGTTGGCGGAAGTGGTGAGGATGAGGTGGTGCCCCGCGAAGGCATTCCCATAAAATTTATTGCCGCCTCGGGATACCCGGGGAGCCTTTCCCCCGAGATGGCAACGTTTCTTCTGAAGCTCTTCATCGGGACTCTTCAATCCCTGTTTATTTTGCTTCGTTTCCGGCCCGATATCATTATCGGAACGGGCGGGTATGTTTCGGCCCCCGTAATCATGGCCGCTGCCCTGCTTCGCAAATTGCGCCTGGGGAACGCCCGCATCCTTCTGCACGAGCAGAATGCCATCCCGGGCAAGCTCAACCTGCTGATGGGGCGATGCGCCAATCAGGTGCTGGTGACCTTTCCTGAAACTTTATCCTATTTCCCCTCAAATGGCGTGGTCGTGGGTTATCCGCTCCGGAAGCGTATAGCCAAGGTAAGCCGCGCCGAGGCTTTGCAGAAAATCGACCTGAAAATTCCGCAGGGGCGCAAGGTAATTCTTGTGTTCGGCGGCTCTCAGGGCGCGCGCACAATCAATCAGGCTCTGATCGACGCGCTGATACACCTGCTGCCCTATAGAGACTCCCTCTTCATCATTCACGGCGTAGGTCTTCACAAAAGCCGCGACTACAACGCGCGGCCGGACACCGAAGAAAGGCTGGAGCGCGCCTACAGCAAACAACAGCTGAGCCTGATTCGGGAGTTTTACGTCTATCGCGCCTTCTTTCACGACATAGAAAATCTTTACGCAGTCAGCGATCTTGTGGTGGCCCGCGGGGTGGCCGGCAGCCTTAACGAGATCTCCGCCATGGAGTTGCCGGCTCTGATCATCCCGAAATCGAATCTTCCCGGCGATCATCAGGTAATGAACGCGCGATCGATGGAGAAGGCCGGAGGCGCGGTGATTTTATACGAACAGATTTCCTCGGTGAACGGCAGGCTGGTTGAATCGATTGACGGGAAAGTGTTTGCCGACACGCTTCTGGCTCTGATCCGGGACGATGCGCGTTTACGGCAAATGCGCCAAAGCAGCAGTTCCTTTTTAAACAAAAACGCCCTGGCGCAGATTCAGCGTTTGGTTTACGGGGGAGAAGAAGTCGCGGCACGGGATCCGATGCCGTCGGCGGCAGAGCCCAAGGATCCCCCGCTGCCGGGCAACCGGGCGCTGCTGGCGCTGCTGGAAAAGGCGTATGAGAAGCACCGGAACACCTATCGACCGGAAGCCGTCATACCAAAGGCTCAGGATCTGGAGTATCTTAAAAACCGCGCCGGCGCTCTGCTGGTTCATCCGGCATGGCAGGAGCGCAATCTGGGCGTCAAGCTGATCGGGCTTCTTCAAGCGAAGGAAAAAATACCCGTCCTGCTCACGCTCTTCCACGACCGGAAGCCTGCATCCTGGATAAAGAGGCTGTTCGGCGGGGACTTCGAGCAAGTCGGGTTTATACGAAGAAATCTGATTATTGCCCTGGTGCGAATCAACGAGGTGTCTCCGGAGATAGAAAATGCGCTCCTGCTCGGAATGGAAGACCCCTATTACGAAGTGAGAGCGGAGTCCGCACATGCAGCGGCATTTTTTGGGGAACGGCTTGCGCACCCCGATCGCTTTATATCCAAACTGCTGCAGCTTCTTGAGGATTCCAATATCGACGTCTGCACAGCCGCCGCAGAGGCCTTGGGAAGGCTCGGCGGGGAACACGATGCGCTCCCGGCGCTCCTGGCATTATGGGACGCGAGGTTCTGGCGCATGCGGGCCGCCGTTCTGCGCGGGATCCTCCATATCGTGGAGCGGGGCAAAGTGACCAACTTGGCTGCGGTGGAAGCACAGGTTCCCAAATTCATTCTTACATCCACCGACTTCAGACCGCACTTTGAAATCAAATTCGCCTACATGCGTCTGATGGAAACCCTTTCCAGGAAAAAAGAAAAGAGCATGGCACAATGATTTATTTTCTTGGACGATACCTCCACCCTCACATTGAGGCGTTTTCTATTCTCCGGCTCGTTGAGTATATTTCGGCAAGATCCATCGGAGCCGCGCTGACGGCCATCCTGTTGACTTTGATCTTCACACCCATCTTCATCCGCTATCTGCACCATCACGGATTGGTGGATCAGCGGAGGAGCACCGGCGTCGCCTCGTCATCGGACAAGGCGGGCACACCGGCGATGGGGGGCGCAATCTTTGCCGGATGCGTTCTCATCTCTTGCCTTTTGTGGTGCAATCTGGCCAATCTTTATCTCCTGGTTGTGCTGGTGGGCATGGCCTGGTTCGGCGTCATCGGGCTGATGGACGACCTGGCAAAGATGCGGGCGAAGTCCGGCGACCGCGGTCTGTCGGAATCCCGAAAGCTGATAATGCAGGCGCTCTTTGCAGCGGCTGTGGCGATCTACCTGGCGACACCTTTTTCCCCGCTTCCGGCAGCGCAAGCGGGCGCCTTCTACATTCCGTTTCTGAAAGCTCCGCTGTTCAATTCGATTTGGATTTATCTGCCGATCGTCTTCTTTTTCATCCTTGTCGTCGGCAATTCGGTGAATATCACGGACGGGTTGGACGGTCTCGCCATTGTCCCCTCCGTTTTTGTCATCGGTGTGCTTGGCATTTTCGGCTATCTACTGGGTAACGCCATCTGGGCAAGGTATCTGAACTATCCGTTCTTCCCCGGGGCCGGCGAACTCGCCGTTTTCTGCTCTGCCTTTGTCGGCGCCGGGATTGGGTTTCTATATTTCAATGCCTACCCTGCCCAGGTGTTTATGGGGGATACCGGAGCCCTGGCTATCGGAGGGGGAATCGCGGTGCTGTCGGTTATGCTGAAACAGGAAGCTCTGTTTCTGATCCTCGGCGGACTTTTTGTGGCGGAGGCCGCCACTTCCCAGATCCAGGATAAGATCGGAATAAAGTGGCTCGGCCGCAGGATATTCCTGCGCGCCCCGCTGCATCATCAGATGCAGTATAAGGGCCTTGCAGAAACCAAAGTCGTGATCCGGCTGTGGATCGTATCCGGCATTCTCGCACTGGCGGCGCTCGCCACCATCAAGCTGCGCTGAAGGTCCGCCGGCGGCGGCAGAGCGGAGACATTCTATCCGACCAAAAGCCATAAAGAATGAGGATAATCGGTGCCAGTGAAGCATAGAAGTTCGGGCCGGAACGCCGCTCTTGTCGGAGCGGGGATTTTTTTAAGCCACGGGTTCGGACTGGTTCGGGAACGTGCTTTTGCCCACTACTTCGGGAACACCGAGGCGGCGGATGCCTTCAAAGCCGCCTTGCGAATTCCGAACGTGCTCCACAATCTTTTCGGCGAAGGCGCCCTGTCTTCTTCCTTTATTCCCGTCTACGCCAATTTGCTGTCCTCGGGTGAAAAGGAAGAAGCCGCCCGGCTGGCGCGCATCGTCGGTTCAATCCTCGCTTTGATCCTGTCACTGCTGGTTCTGGCAGGCATTCTGGCCACGCCGTTGCTTCTCTACATCATTGCTCCGGGATTTGAGGGCGCCAAACGTGAGGCCACAATTCAGATGGTGCGGCTATTGTTCCCCGGTATCGGAGTGCTGGTGCTTTCGGCCTGGTGCCTCGGAATTCTCAACAGTCATCGGCGCTTCTTTCTCCCATACGCGGCGCCGATACTCTGGAACGCGGCCATAATCGCTGCGCTTCTCGCGTTCGGCGGCAGATTCCAGTCCTACGCACTGGCGGAGATCGTGGCCTATGGAGCCGTTGTCGGATGTTGTCTGCAGCTTGGAGTGCAGCTGCCGGCCGCGCTTCGGCTCGCAGGCCGTTTTCGTTTCCAGATCGAGACAAAGGCGTCCAATGTCCGTACGGTTATCCGGAATTTCATACCGGGCATCGCCGGCCGCGGAGTGAATCAGCTGAGCAGCTACATTGATGTTTCGCTGGCGAGTCTCCTGGCGACGGAAGGAGCCGTCGCGACGCTTTTGTACACGCAAACGCTTTATCTGCTGCCCGTCAGTCTCTTCGGAATGTCCATCTCGAATGCCGAACTCCCCGAGATGGAAAGCCAGGTCGGATCGCCGGAGACGATTTCCGAGGCGCTCCGCCGCAGATTGAACGGCGCCATGCAGCGCGTGTCCTTTTTTATAGTCCCTTCCATCGTCGCGTTCCTGGCGTTGGGAGACAGCATTGTCGCGCTGTTGTATCAGACCGGGAAATTCACACGCGGCAATGTGGAGTATGTCTGGGCGGCACTCGCCGGGTACGCCGTGGGGCTATTTGCCGCAACTTTAGGGCGGCTCTACACATCCGCTTTCTGGGCGCTGCGCGACACGCGAACACCTCTGCGGTTTGCAAGCATCCGTGTTGCGGCGGCCGCAGGACTGGGCTGGAGTCTCGCTTTCCCGGTTTCAAAGTGGTTGGGAATACCGGCGCACCTGGGGCTTATCGGTCTGACGCTTTCTGCGGGAATAGCCGCCTGGATCGAATTCACGCTGCTGCGGCTGTCGATGAATCGCCGCATCGGCAAAACGGGATTATCCGCAGCCTATGTGGCCCGGGTGGCCGGCCTCGCCGTCGCGGCAGGTTGCAGCGCTTTTGTTTTAAAATACTGGGCGCGTGAATTGCCGCCGTTGTTTTCCGGCGTGCTTGTTCTTGGCGCATTCGGATTTTTATACCTGGCCGGCGCATTGCTTCTTAAAATACCGGAAGCCGTCCAACTGCTCCAGGCAGTCACCCGAAAGCTTCACAATTAGAGCGATTGGGAAATTTATTCCAGAGCCTTGAGCTTCGGTTGAATGGCTCTGAACTCGTCAGTGCCGGCGCGGCGAAGCCACTCGAAAACGACGGCCTCCGCCGTTGTGATCGTCAAACCGCTTCGATCCAGGCGATGCAGCGCAATCTGCGCATCCAGGGGCCGCCGCGAAGAAGTGGCATCCGCAACTACATAGACATTGGATCCCTGGGCAGCCAGATCCAGAGCCGTCTGTGCAAGACAGATATGGGTCTCAATTCCGGCCAGAAGGATTTGATCGCGCCGGAAGGATGCAAGCCACTCCTTGAAACCGGATGCTGCCATGCAGGAAAAGCTCATTTTCTCCAGAGGATGCACATGGGGAGCAGCCTTGCGTATGAGCTCAATCGTGCCGCCGAGTCCTTTCGGATATTGTTCCGTCAGCAGCACCGGGACATGCAGCAACCCGGCGGCAAACAGCAGGAGGTCAATACGGGCCAGCATGCTCTGAGACTCATGGACGTTGGGAACAAGGCGTTCCTGAAAATCGATGAGGATCAAAACGCTTCGGCTTTTATCCAGCAATTCAGATTTCATGTCGTCATCCCCCGGCTGCGCGTAAGTATGCTATGAGACCGCGACCTCGCCAAAAAGAATTTCATGCTTCGTGACAAAAA
>CAZLHW010000301.1:0-261 GCA_964559085.1 uncultured Acidobacteriota bacterium
ATGCGGTATAATGCCCCACCTGTGATCTATGAGGTTGAGCACTATTAGGAGTTGAGTCGCGCGCCCCTTTACCCACTCAGGAGAATCCGACATGATTTCAAAAATGCGTTGCCTTTCAGGGAGATTTAGTACCCGCGCGTGGGTTCTTATTCTCGCGATAACGGTTTTCAGCGCACTAGCCCTTCCGTCGGTCACGGCTCAGACGCCCGAACCGGTTCAGGCAGCGGCCGCTCATGGCCACGCGGGGGAAGCGTCGCAGGG
>CAZLHW010000301.1:271-5309 GCA_964559085.1 uncultured Acidobacteriota bacterium
GGTGCTTCCGGATCTCAGTCAGGTGGATTTTCACGGATACAATGCCCGCACGCTTTTACTGGTGGGCCTCGGAGTCTGTGTTCTCGGACTCCTCATCGGCCTGATCATTTTCACGCAGCTCAAAAACCTTCCAGTTCACAAAGCCATGCGGGAGATCTCAGAGCTGATATACGAAACCTGTAAGACCTATCTGATTACTCAGGGCAAGTTTATTCTCATTCTTGAGATATTTATCGGCATCATCATGCTGATCTACTTCGGAGTACTGCAGCATTTCTCCGCTGAGAAGGTAGCCATTATTCTGATTTTTAGCCTCATCGGGATCGGTGGAAGCTACGGTGTCGCCTGGTTCGGAATACGGATCAACACCTTCGCCAATTCGCGCACCGCATTCGCGAGCTTGGAGGGAAAACCTTTTCCCTGCTATGCCATCCCTTTGAAGGCCGGCATGAGCATCGGAATGGCTCTGATCAGCGTCGAGCTCTTTATGATGCTGTGCATTCTTCTTTTCATCCCGGGTGACTATGCAGGACCCTGCTTTATCGGTTTTGCCATTGGCGAATCCCTCGGCGCTGCAGCGCTGCGTATCGCCGGCGGCATCTTCACCAAGATCGCCGACATCGGCTCCGACCTGATGAAGATCGTCTTCAAGATTAAGGAAGACGATGCGCGCAATCCGGGTGTGATTGCCGACTGCACCGGCGACAATGCCGGCGACTCGGTCGGTCCGACGGCGGATGGTTTTGAGACCTATGGCGTTACAGGAGTAGCCCTGATTTCCTTCATACTCCTTGCCGTTCCGCAGCAAGTCATTCAGGTGCAGCTGCTGGTATGGATCTTCGTCATGCGCATCATGATGATCCTTGCCAGCGGAATTTCCTACCTGATCAATGAAGCCATCGCGAAGGTCCGGTATGCGAACGCGAACCAAATGAATTATGAAGCTCCGCTGACCTTCCTGGTGTGGCTGACGTCGGTCGTGTCTGTTGTTATCACCTATGGCGTTTCCTATTTCCTGATCGGAAGCCTGGGGGACGGCTCGCTATGGTGGAAGCTGTCTACGGTTATCACCTGTGGTACGCTTGCCGGTGCGATTATCCCGGAACTGGTGAAGGTGTTCACCTCGACGGAATCCCGTCATGTGCGTGAGGTGGTGACTTCAGGCCGGGAAGGCGGCGCATCCCTCGGAATTCTCTCCGGATTTGTCGCCGGCAATTTCAGTTCCTACTGGCTCGGATTCGCCATCGTCTTTCTGATGGCTGTCGCGTATGTCGTCAGCACTATGGGTCTCGGCACCCTCATGCTGGCGCCGGCTGTGTTTGCCTTCGGCCTGGTGGCCTTCGGATTCCTGGGAATGGGCCCTGTTACGATCGCGGTCGATTCCTACGGCCCTGTGACCGACAACGCCCAGTCTGTTTTTGAACTTTCTCTGATTGAGCAGATACCAGGCATCAAGCAGGAAATCAAGAAAGAACACGGTTTTGACGTAAAGTTCGACAGAGCGAAGGATCTTTTGGAGCAGAACGACGGCGCCGGCAACACATTTAAGGCAACGGCCAAGCCGGTCTTGATCGGGCCGGCCGTGGTCGGCGCCACAACCATGATCTTCTCGCTCATCGTGATGCTTACCGAAGGTCTCAAGGCGAACCTGGATAAGCTGTCCCTGCTGCATCCCCACTTTCTGCTGGGGTTGATTGCCGGCGGCGCCGTCATTTACTGGTTTACGGGGGCTTCCACCCAAGCGGTAACCACGGGTGCCTATCGCGCCGTGGAATTCATTAAGGCAAACATCAAGCTGGAAGGCGTGGATAAAGCCTCCGTCAATGACAGCAAGAAAGTCGTCGCGATCTGCACCCGCTATGCGCAGAAGGGGATGTTCAACATTTTTCTGACTGTGTTCTTCTCGACACTGGCTTTTGCCTTCGTCGAGCCGTTCTTCTTTATCGGCTACCTGATTTCAATCGCTCTTTTCGGGTTATTCCAGGCCATCTTCATGGCGAATGCCGGGGCCGCATGGGATAATGCGAAAAAGATCGTAGAGGTGGAGCTGAAGGAAAAAGGGACGCCGCTGCATGCTGCAACGGTTGTGGGCGACACGGTCGGTGATCCGTTCAAGGATACATCCTCCGTTGCCATGAATCCCGTCATTAAATTCACCACCCTGTTTGGATTGCTTGCCGTGGAGCTTGCCGTCAGCATGTCGAATGCGGGCACCAGCACAGCGCCGATTGCAGGCGCTTTCCTGCTGGTGGCGATGGTGTTTGTGTATCGTTCGTTCTACGGCATGCGCATCCGCTCGGACGCGTAAGATAATTCGAGATTTGAGATTCCAATCTCGAATCTCAAATCTCGAATCTCGAATTATTCCGGTCCCGCATTTGTCAGGACGAGCTTGCCGTGTTTGACGCCTTTGAGGCTGAGCAGCCGATCGGCAAACTGTTTGGCTTCCGTGCCCCGTCCTTTGAGGATGATGACTTCCAGACAGTTGTGGTGATCGAGATGCACGTGCGTGCTTGCCAGCACCTGACCCTGGTAATCGTCGTTTGCTTATGAAACGGCTTTAAAAGCTTCCCGTCCTGAAGCAGGGCCGGGGATGGATCGATTGCTGCGGGAAGCCGCAAAAGGAACGGCAGAAAAGCCGGGCCATACATTTTTCCGCCCTCAATCAATCTCTTAACAAGGATAAACAAATCGTAATTCCGGAGGGCTGGGTTCTGGGCTATTCTTGGATGGCTTATAAGGGTTTGGGAGACTCCGTCCGCCGGATAGGCGTGTAAAGCCCGGGAAGCTTTTGTTTGTAGACGGTTTAGAAGACGGATGATAAAATTTTTTTGCCGGGAGGCCGGTAACGCTCCGCGAAGGATTGGTTTCCCAGTGTTTTTGAATAGAAGTGAAGCTTTTCGATGAACGCTTGTACCGGAAGGAATCCCGGTGGTTTTGTGAAACCATAATTATAAACGCGCGTCTAATTGGAGGCGGCAAATTGAAAAAGTGTGTGCCGGGTAAAATTCTCTTTATTGGATGCCGCTTAGGTTGACAAAAGAGAGAGAAGTCCACATAAATGCGTGGACAAATTTATGATGGCAGGAAGCGAACGCATACATGCTATTAAAGATTAAGCGCTTCTCGGAACCGAAAACTCAGCCCTCGCTCTTCCACTACATTAAGGATAAGCCTGAACCCAGCGTCTGGGAGGACATCGACTGGAGCTTTCTGCGCCACCCGATTCGAACGCTAAAAGAGGAGTGGAAATCGCCTCGCGCCAAGCCTTCTTTGTTTCACTATCTTGAAGAAGAGCCCAAGGAGCCCTTCAGCTGGAAGGAGTTCTTCAGCGACCTCTTTACCGGATTCCGCAATCCAATCTTCATCCCCTCCGTTTTCTCCAAACCGGAGGAATGGGTGATTGAGCGTGCCCAGGGACGTACGCGCAAAATGGAGGCGGGGACTCTCTCGCTCTTCGCGCATGGGCTTGTCATCGGCCTGATCTTTCTGGCAATGCATGAGGCGGAGGCTCCTGTGCCGGCGAATGAAAACGTCGTTTTTATCAACAATCCGATCCAGTTGCCTTTTGAAGGAAACGACGGCCAGGAAGGAGGCGGTGGCGGCGGCGGCGGCAAAAACCAGCCGGAGCCTCCGGCGACTGGACGCATGCCGGAGACTACGCGTGTGCAGATGGTGCCCCCCGATCCGGATAATCCGAAGCCCCTGCTCCCGGTCGAGGATCTTCTGTCGGAAGTGGCCAGCGTCCAGATGCCCATCGACATTCCTCAGGACTATTCGCTTCCGATTGGGGATATTTCGGCGCCCCCCAATTATTCCACCTCATCGGGGCCGGGCAGCGGCGGTGGTATTGGAACCGGACGGGGGACCGGCGTGGGTCCCGGAACCGGGGCCGGTGTGGGCCCCGGCAGCGGTGGCGGCATGGGCGGCGGTTCCGGCGGCGGCATTGGCAGCGGCGTGGGCCCGTATGTTCCGGGAAATGGTGTCAAACCTCCTGTGGTTCTTTCTCAGCCGCTGCCATACTATACAGAAGAAGCCCGAAAAGCGCGTGCCGAGGGGATAGTTTTGCTGCAGCTTGTGGTTCGCAAGGATGGCACTCCGGACAGCTTTAAAGTTCTCCGGGGATTGGGCTACGGTTTGGATGAGTCGGCAATCAGCACTGTTGCCAACAAATGGCGTTTCCGGCCTGGAACTTACAACGGCGTGCCCGCGGATGTGCAGATCCTTATTGAAGTTTCGTTCCGGCTCTATTAGGCAAAATCCGGGCCAGATTTCCCGGATGCAGGAGCACTGATTCCATGGCAATGAATGTTCGGAAAAAGGGATATCAATCGGATATTAATATCACTCCGTATATTGATATCCTGCTGGTTCTGCTCATCATCTTTATGGTGGCCGCTCCGCTGAAAAAGCATGAGCACCCGGTCCGCGTCCCGCAGCCGGCACCGGCAACGCAGCCTAAAAACGTCAAGCCGGATTCGATCATTGTGGATATGGATCTGGACCGTACTATCCGATTAAATCAGCAAATCATTACGCCGGAAAAGCTGGAATCGACGCTGACGGAAGTTTTTGCGCGCCGGGCTGTGAAAAACATGTTCATCCGCGGCGAATCCGATCTTCCCTACGTTGATATTTTCGTCCTTCTGGATATTGCCAAACGTTCCGGCGCCACCGATATTGCGCTCCTGGAGCAGAAGAATAAGCCCCAGACGCCGGATCCAAACGCGCGCGCCAGCCGGTGATGCGGATTCGGAAAAATAACGGCGAAGGCTCGAAGGGCTCAAAAAATCCGCCAAGAGAGAATATATTATTCTTTGCGCTCCTTCGCGTTCTTCGCGCCTCCGCTGTTAATCTTATCGCCGAAGGCTATCCGCTCAATTAATTCGCGCGAGTCCGCCCTATTCCAGAGTAAAATAACTTCCGCATATGAGAATCCCCTTTGTCCATAAGGCGCCCCTGATATTCATCGGCATCGGCCTGATTGTAGTTTCAACGGCCGCGCTAAGCTATTTCAGCTATTATTACACGGTGGGGC
>CAZLHW010000302.1:0-5249 GCA_964559085.1 uncultured Acidobacteriota bacterium
GCTCCACCATTGAAGAAACGCACGGTCCCGAACATTTCCAGGGTGTGACCGTGCAGCCCATGATCCCGTTTGACGGTTATGATTTGATATTGGGCAGCAATCTCGATCCGCAATTCGGTCCGGTATTGCTTTTTGGAACCGGCGGACGCATCCTTGATTTTCTGAGTGACCGGGCGCTGGCGCTGCCGCCGCTGAATATGACGCTCGCGCGCCGGACTATGGAGCAGACGCGGGTTTATGCGGCGCTCAAAAGAATCCGGGAGGGCGGGGATCTGTCGGCGCTGGAGCAGATTCTGGTGAACTTCAGCCTTCTTGTGGCGGAGCAGCGTTGGATTAAGGAAATCGATGTAAATCCTCTGCTGGTAGCGCCCAGTCGCATCCTGGCCGTGGCTGGGCGCAGTATCCTGCACGGGCCGGATCGCACTCCGGAGTCTCTGCCGCGGGGGGCCATTCGCCCCTACCCCATGCAGTATGTTTCTCCCTGGACCATGCCCGATGGCACCGGCGTGCTCATCCGCCCGATCCGTCCCGAAGATGAGCCCTTAATGGTCCAATTTCACTCAAAGCTTTCCGAGAGGAGCGTTTATTTTCGATACTTCCACGCGATGCAGCTCCCCCAGAGGATTGCGCATGACCGGCTTACACGCATCTGCTTTATCGATTATGAGCGGGAGATGGCCCTGGTGGTTCTCTGGAAGGACCCGCAGACCGGACAGCCGGAGATTGTGGCTGTGGGTCGCCTGATTAAACTGCATGGCACGAGGGATGGAGAGTTCGCCGTTCTTGTCAGCGACAGCTGGCATCATCGCGGGCTTGGGTTTGAGATCCTGAAGAGGCTTTTAGATATCGGGCGAGATGAGGGGCTGACCCGAATCTTCGGAGATATTCTCCCTGAGAACCGGGATATGCTGCGCGTTTGCGATAAGCTCGGCTTCCGGCGGCATTTTTCAGCGGAAGAAGGAGTCGTTCGAGCGGAAATTGAGCTGTGAATACCTATTCAACTGCATCGGAGATAAGACTATGGACCTGACTACACGATATCTGGGATTAAATCTGCGCACGCCTCTGGTGCCGTCGGCATCGCCGCTTTCTGAAGACCTGGACGGCGTCAAACGCATGGAAGATGCCGGCGCTTCGGCTGTGGTGCTGCATTCGTTGTTTGAGGAACAGGTGAGACAGGAGGTCGAGGCTATCGAGTACCACCTGATGTATGGAACGGACAGCTTTCCTGAAGCGCTGACGTATATCCCGAAACCCAGCGAATTTATGGCCGGACCGGAGGAATACCTGAGCAAAATCAGAAAAGCCAAAGAAGCGGTGCGCATTCCCATCATCGCCAGCCTGAACGGCACGGCGATCGGAAGCTGGGTCGATTACGCCAAAAAAATTCAGCAGGCGGGAGCGGACGCGCTGGAACTCAACATCTATTCGATCCCAACCGAACTCGACCGGACTTCCGTGGAAATCGAGCAGTCTTATTTCGACATAGTCAAGGCCGTCAAATCCGTGATCAACATTCCGATAGCCGTGAAGCTGAGCCCGTTTTTCAGCAATATGGCCTATGTCGCAAAACAGCTGGATCAGGCGGGAGTCAATGGCCTGGTGCTGTTCAATCGTTTTTACCAGCCGGATATCAATCTGGAGATGCTCGAGGTGCAGCCCAATCATCATCTGAGCACAGCCCAGGATCTGCGCTTGCCGCTGCGCTGGATCGCCATACTCTATGGCCGCATCAAAGCCGATCTGGCCGCGACCAGCGGAATTCACAGCGCCGAAGATGTCCTGAAAATGCTGATGGTGGGCGCCGATGTCACCATGCTCTGTTCGGTTCTTCTGAAGAACGGATTGGGCGCAATTAGAAAGATCGAGAACGCGATGTGCGACTGGCTCGCCGCGCATGATTATCAGTCCGTGCGGCAGCTGCAGGGAACCATGAGCCAGAAGTACTGCTCCGATCCCCGGGCGTTTGAACGCGCACAATACATGCGCTCTCTCATGTCCTACCGGCATCCGTAGTACCAATTAAGCCAGCTGCCGCTTCACCTGGACGTGGACGAATTCAAACAACCGTCCACGTCCACATGCCCATCCGATCTGGAAGGCTGAAAGAAAGATAGCTCCGGGCTGCCCGGGCCGGCCAATGCGCAAATGCGTCGTTGCCCCGGCAAGGATGCGAGGATAACCAATGCGTCGTTGCCCCGGAGGGGCAACAGATAGATAGCCAGGGGTGAAGCGCAGCGAACCCCTGGTAGGATAAGGCATGCGCAAGAGCCCCGATAGGGGCGAAAGAGAGGAACACGGATAAACATCTCTCGCCCGTTCTTCTCCGGGCCGGCATTCAAATATATCGAGTCCCCGGCTTCCAGCTGCCGCGCTATCATTCCAAAATTCCGCGCTCCAGAACTCCCCATTTGTGGCTTCGGATGACATAGCGGCGGCCGTCGGTTTCGAAACGGACAGCGCCCGCGTCCATCGTAAGAAAGGATCGCGCGCCGTGCCTGCGAATTCGCTCCATTGTCTCGCGCGAAGGATGTCCGAAGGGATTATTGCGTCCGACGGACACCACCGCCCATTGCGGCTGGACGCGGCCGAGGAGCGCATCGGTTGTTCCGAAACGGCTGCCATGGTGCGCGACCTTCAGCAACAGGCTATGCAGGTTTATCGATTGCGATACGAGCCTTGCTTCTCCCGACTTTTCCAGATCTCCGGTCAGAAGGGCCGAAAACCTTCCAAAGGAAATATGAAGTACAATGGAATTCTCATTGGACGAAGAAGATTTTAAGTCACGTTCGGGATGAAGCACGCAAACCAACACAGACCCGATCCGCTCCTCAATCCCTGCTTCAATCATTTTGATTTTCACTTTCCGCTCGCGCGCGGTTTTCGTGACGGAATCAAGAATCGGACTCGCCCCGGCCGGCGAATAATTCAGACTGGAGATTTTGAAATTGTTCAAGACGGCTGTCATGCCTCCCGCGTGATCCTGGTCGGGATGGGAAAGCAGCAGCCGGTCTATCCGCTGGATCCATTCATGCCATAAATACCGGCTTACGACCGCCTCTCCCACATCAAATGCATAGTCGCTTTCCGGGTGCGAAGGCGGCAAGCGGCTTCCGCCCGCATCCAGTACCCAGACCTGTCCGTTAGGAAATCGGATAACAATGGAATCGCCTTCTCCCACATCAAGAAAGGTGAGGCTAAGCACCGGAGTATTTCCCGGCAGGCCTTTATCATTCGGGGCCGCGCATGTATGCCGCCACTTTTCGAGGAGTCCGCCCAATACCGGAACGGATCCGCGCGACAGGCAAAGAAGCAGCGCCGCGATGCAGACAACGGGAATCCAGAAACGGCGCCACTCGAAGAAACACCAGGCGAACAGCAGGAGGACGCCGGCCAGAACCCAGGCGGTGGAGGGGGGCGGACATCGCTGCCATGCGCCGGGAATGTCGGCAATGAACGCAGCCGCGTCCCTCAGGAACGAGGCGCCCCATGCAGCCAGTGGAAGACACAACGACCCTATGTACGGCAACCCGGTTGCCAGGACCGCAAAAATTCCTGCGGCCAGAACCGCAGAGGAAAGAGGAACCAGAATCAGGTTCGCCAGCGGAGAAATCCAGCTCATGCGGTTGAAATGAAGCGCGAGAAGAGGCTCAATCCAGATCTGCACACAGATCGATATCAGGATCACACCTCCGGTAGCCAGGCCGGCATTCCCCAGGGCGCGGCAAGTCCAGAAAAGGATTCTGGATACGACTGGAGGGGTGGTGTCTGTCATTCCTTCAATCAGGATCTCGATCTGTGTACGCAGCCTGCGGCCATAGCGGTGCCAGCGTCCCGGTTGAAGGAAGAGCCGGTCCGCATTTCCCGAATTCATGACCGGCTCCAAAAGCGGTTTCAGATAGCGCTGGAAGCCCGGCAACGCGGTCATCGCTATTGCCATTACAGAAAGGAACGAAAGCTGGAAGCCCGGCTCGAAAAGCCAGACAGGGCGCGCTGCGAGCAGGACAAGGGCCGAGACGAACAGTATGTTTACCGGGTCTGCGCGGCGAAACAGCATCCGGGCGATCAGATAGAGGAAGAACATCCAGAGACAGCGCGTGATGCTGGCCTCGAAGCCCACAACGCATGTGTAAAGGAGAATCACGAGGGCTACGAGAAGATAGCGCATGCGCTCAGGAAGCAGGATGTATTTGAAAAGCTGAAGCAGCAGACCGGATATCCAGGCCACATGCATGCCGGAGACAACCAGGACGTGATACGTGCCGGAGTTCTGGAAGATTTCGCGGGTTTTATTGTTCAGGCCGGAATAGTCTCCGATCAGCAGGCTGGCCAGAATCGCTCCGGATTGCCCTCCGGGCTTTTCCGGTATGGATGCGAGTCTGGACCGCACGCGAGTATTCACAAATCCGGCGATGTCGGACCAGGGGTTGGAGCAGCCTCCCGGAATTCTTTCCAGCAGGCGCTGCGATTTTGTTCTGCCCAGGAGATAAATGCCGCGGCGCGCAAGCTGCCCGACTCGATCTGCCGATCCCGGATTTTCATAATTGCGGGGTGTTTGCCATACTGCCCATCCCCGGATCCGGTCTCCACGCGCTAGCTCCATCGGCTGTAGAGCGGCGTCGGTTCCATCGGGTATCGCGATTCTCAGAATTGCTTTTCCCTTGCAGGCGCCCCATAGGCCTTCTTTTTGAAACGCCTGTAAGGCGATGGTTGTTGAGTTGTCCTCTCCGCGCCTTCGGCTTTCTTCAAGGACACAGCCTTCAAAATAAACCGGATCCTGAAGAGGGAAGAGTCGGCGCGGGATCAGATGCCGCAGGTCGTTATCGGCATAGCTGTCCCGATGCGCAAGGGCAAGCAGCAGACCGCTCAATGCAATGACTGCAAGCCCGAGCGCAAGAGCCAGCGGAATCCTGTTTCTGCGTAATGCCAAAAAGGAGGCCGCGGTCAGCAAAGCAGCGCCGGCAGCCAGGCCGCCGAAGGCATAGGCATGGCATGTTGTGGACAGGGCGATGCCCACAGAAAATGCGAGTGCGACTGCGGCTGCCGGTCGGGAGGACTGGCGGTTTACGATGGACGATTGACGATTGCGGATCCATTCAAGCAGTGCAGCCCAGGGTGAAAGAGTCGAGCGGGGCGAGGCTCTGGAACCCTGGAGAGCGGATGCCATTGATGAAAGCCCTCCTAAGGAACTCCTGGGAGCGCGGCCGTCTCGGCCGCAAAAAAGCCGGCGCGACTCCGGCGCTCCCGTG
>CAZLHW010000303.1:0-281 GCA_964559085.1 uncultured Acidobacteriota bacterium
TTGTGACCGCATCCTGAAAAACAGCGAGTCTGTCATCCATAGGAATTCCGCCTTTCCAACGCCGCTACAAATTATAGCGCACGGGCAGAGGGCCGCCGACAGGGGGACGAATCCCGGTCGCCGTTTGTTTTACCCGGGAAGCAGGGGAAGCAGACTTGTCAGTTCTTTTATCTTGGCGCTTTGCGCAGAAAATCGGCCCGTGTTGTGGTTGTGGCGGTTTCTTCGCGGATGCGTATCCATCGGGATGCGGGTATCTGTAGGTTTTCTGGTGGAACTGCGGG
>CAZLHW010000303.1:291-5245 GCA_964559085.1 uncultured Acidobacteriota bacterium
ATTCGCTTACAAATGCGGGATCGAGTTGCCCCCCCCACCTATGGGCGATTACGCAGAGTGCGGCTTCGATGCTTATGGCGGGTTGAAATTGGCGCGTTGAGGTTAAATCATCCAGAGCATCGGCAATCGCGAAAATCCGGGCGCCCGGGTCGATCGCATCCCCCTTCAAGCCCTGCGGATAGCCATTCCCGTCATAGCGTTCATGGTGGTGCAGCACAAGCTGGGCGGCTCCCTTCAGGAATTTGATGCTCGAAAGAATACGATAGCCGATTTCGGGGTGCTTCTTCATCAGCTCCCATTCCTCCGGGGTCAGTTCGCCCTGCTTTCGGAGCAAGGCATCGGGGATGCCGATTTTCCCGATATCATGGAGCAAAACACCCTGCTCAATGACTTTGATTTCCGAATCGCTCATGCCCATCTGCCGGGCCAGCTGCGTTGCATAGACGGTTACGCGGAGTGTATGACCGTCCGAGTCTGCATCCCGGCTGTCCAGAGCTTTGCTCAGGGCGACCAGGGTGGAGTGATAGGTATGCTCAAGCACCCCCAAAGCCTCTTTCAGCTGGCTTGTGCGACTCGCGACTCTTTCTTCGAGGGTGCGCTGGTAATTCCGGTTCTCGAGCAGCAACCGGCGCTTCTCCAGAGCGCGGGAAACGCTGATGGATACTTCCTCAAGGCTGAAGGGCTTGGTGATGAAATCGTAAGCGCCATCCTTCAGAGAATCCACGGCAACTTCGATATCGACCACCGATGTCACCAGAATCACAGCGATATCGGGATGGAGTCGGAGCGCTTCCTTTAAAAAAGGCGCGCCGTCCACCTCCGATATCAGAACATTGGCCAGAACAAGGTCGAATTTTCCGCCGCTCAGCAGCTTCAGCGCCTCTTTGCCATTTTCACAGCTTTCGCAGGCATATCCCAAACTTGCAAGCTTTCGTTCCAGTACGTCCCGGATCAGGGCTTCATCCTCAACAATAAGAATGCGTGCCGCATGCAAGGCAGGGCCGGAGCGAAAGTGCAGCGCATTCTCCTGGATGTTTCCGGCGGTGGACATAATAATCAAACCATTCACGCTGCGGTTCCGCAGTATTGAGATGTTTCTTTTAACCGCTCAGCCACTCTTATCGACGCAGGAGCGGCAAATATTCTGCAGAAATTCTGTTTTTTCTTGAGCTTATCGCACGCCAACCGGCAGCCGGAAAATAGGTATGCCAATTCAGACTGCAATCGACCGCGCATAGCAGCCGTGGCTTTGGCCCGCCCCGCACAGCGATATGGCTGCGGAGCGGCAATAGAAAGACAGCCGGAGGTGAACCGCGTTGCCGCAGGCAGCGAGGAGAACCCCCGGTTGCGGGCACCAAGTCAGCGAGCCCGGAACGGGCGAAAGAAAAGGATATTGCAGACATCTTCGCCCTTCCCGGGCTCGCATTCGCCCTTTCTCGTATCTCCGGGCTGCGCCTGGAGCTATCTTTCCGACGGCCATTCAGGCCGACGCAATTCTCGAGTCAAATTTACCCTCGGGGTGAAAGAGCTTTTAGCCGCACGCCGGAGCATGGCCATAGGCCGTGGGTTTCGCTTGCACTAAAACAACAACGCCGCGGATTTGCACGGATTTCACAGATTATTTCTATTTCTGTGAAATCGGTGGAATCTGTGGCTGCTTTTTATTGAGTTGTCAATACAATGTCGCCGGTTCATTGCCGACTAACGACGGCCGATGACGGCATGCCACAACTGCTCATTCAGCTGAGCGGAACTCCGGGGGGAGGCCCCGAAGCTCTGTTCCCACACCGCGCGGCTTTCCATGCAGAGATAAATCGGCGCCTGCGGCGCCTTTTCCTGAATAAAGGCTCTCATCTTGCGGTAGATCTCTTCCCGAACAGGGCGAAAGTAGCGCAGTTTTCCGTGATGCCCGGGGACAAACTCCCCGTAAGGCACTTTGGATTCGGGATGCCGCGTATGCGCCATTTCGCGCAGATGGGGTGTAAACCGGAGGGCTCCCAGGCTTATCCAGGCGATGCTCTGCGGATTGACGGCGCTCAGGGTTTCGTTAACCACTTCCTTATATTCTGCTTCCCACCCCTCGTAATGAAAAATCGGATCAAAATGAAACCCTATCCTATACCCCCATTTCTGACATTGGACGGCCGCTTCCAGCCGTTCTTCCAGGGTTGCGGCTTTGGACTCTTCGGAACGGCAGATTCGCCTTGAATTCATGGACCAGGAAACAATCGTTCGGCCGCCGTGGTCCAAATCCTTCAGGTTGGAGATCTGGTTGGATTTGGTTTTAAGCTCCAGAACGGCATTGGGGAGAGAGGCAAAAAAAGGGACAATCTTCCTGGAAAAACCGGTAATGGAATCCAGAGCCAGGGAGTCCGCCAGCTCGCCGGTTCCTATTCGGAATACGCGGTTTGGGTGCTCCTGAAGCGTGCTTTTTATATCCTGCAATAAATCCTCGAAATTGGTGCAGACCGCAAGCGCTTCGCTATCCAGATAGGACTGAAGAACGCAATAGCTGCACCCCAGATGGCAGTTCCAAGCGTAGCTGACCACAAAATAGTTGCAGCAGATTTCCGCGCCCGATCCCTGGCATATACGCAGGAATTTGCCGGGGTAACGCATGAGAACAAGAGTATCGCTGCCAAAGGCGCGGATATCTTTGTCCTGGATCGTTCGGGTTTCCACGCCCGGCAGCCTCCCCAGTATTTCGCGGGTTACCGGATCCTGCCAGGATTGCGTTTGAACCAGCACAAGTTTGGGACTGTAGGGAATCATCGGGTACAGCGCACCTCGGGTTATTCGACTTTAAACAATTCTTCCATTTCCGCAGACTCTGCTGCTTTCTGGAGGGCCGCCGTCAATCGACGGAGACGATGCACGTCGGGCGCGTCGAATGCGACATGCACGCCGGGATCCTCGAAGAAAGGATGCGGATTGATCTGGATCGATCCGGGCAAACCGAGAAGTTTTCTACGATTCTGAAAGTGTTCAAGAGCGCGGGAAAATCTCGGGTACACCCGCTGGTACAGGTTTTCATGAAGCTTCTCTCCCTTCTGAAAGGGGGAGAGTGCCGCGTCTTCCAGGATTGTTCGCAACTGCGGTTCTTTGAGAGGCGCATCCAAGGAGGCGCCCGTCATGGACGCCAGATCTTCCAGCTAATTCAAAACCTTCCTTTGCACGCTGGCGCTCATTCGGATGCGGCTCATCAGCTCCGCAACGCTCTCCTGACCCGACTCCGGCTGCGCGGCAAGCAGTTCGAGGCTTGCATGCGTCAGCTTCCCTGCCAACAAACACTGCCGGAGCCCCTCGTGGATTCCTTCCAGCAAAAGATAGCTCTTGAGCACAGCCGGGCCGGCCGAAAGCCCAAGGGCCGGGAGATAAAAGTCTATGAGCCGTTCCTCCCGTATGCCGAGCAAATTCCGGAGCGTGGCGAGGACGCGGGCTGGTTCGCGCGGATTCAGCTCCCGGGGCGAAAGGTTATCCCACAGCGCCATGTCGAAAGCCTGCCGCATGCTGCAATCTGCGGGCGAAAGAATCCGCGCGGATACCTGCTTTTTCCCCAATATTTGTAAGGCGCGGACACGGCGGAACCCGCAGACGATGATCTTCTTCGGCCCCTGATCCAAAAGGATAACGGGATTCAGCTGACCTATCTGGACCAAAGAATTCCGAATGGACGCGCAATCCAGTGTCTCGCTGATTCTGCAAGCTTCCTCTTCGAAACTAATCTCTTCCAACGGCATCTGTTCGAGTATCATGAGTTGAAGCATAGCGAAAGCGGATTGTTCCATACAACAGTTCCGCCAATTTCGTTGTACTTGGACGGGGCTTTTGATATAAAAAGGCCCAGAATTATCGGGCGGAATAAGGCTTAGGGCTTATCCGCATAAAATAAGGAGATTATGACATGGCTTCCCACTCGGTTTCTTATATTTCCAAAACACTCCTTGGCATTCTGTTTATAGCAGGTTTAGTTCTTAGCCCGATCCATACGTGGGCCCAGGAGCCCACAGAAGAGGAGTACAAGGCATTAACGGACATTCAGGCCGAAAAGGACATCAACAAAAAGGCGGAAATGATTTTCACCTTTCTGAAAGAAAAACCCAAAACCGCCTACAGACCGAACGTCCTGGCGGAATATCAGAAGATCATTATTGAGCTGAGAGACGCAAAACAGTGGAATCAGATAATCGCGCTGGGCGACAAATTTCTGGACGTTGCCCCGAGCGACGATTTCACCGAAGCAGCCTTAACGCAGGCCTACGCTGAAACCAATAACATGAAAGGCTTTGCCACTTACGGCGAAAAAGCCTATGCACAGAAGCCCAGCGCCGCCCTTGCCATGGCGATCGCGCAGGCGTACCAGAAGATCGGAAATGAGGCGAAATACAACCAGTGGAGGGAAAAGGTTCTGGCGCAGGATCCGGATAATGTTGAAATTCTGATCGATATGACGCGACGCTACATGGCCAGCCAGAACACGGCCCAAGCCGTGAAATATGCCAAGATGACGCTGAAGGCGCTGCCGACAGCCAAAAAGCCGGATGGCGTGGATGCAACCGCATGGAAGAACACAACGGATGCCGGCTACGCCACAGCCTACGCGGTCCTTGGAGCAAACGCGTATCAGGGCAACAGGTACGCCGAAGCCATAACCAACTTTGAGAACTCGGTGAAATACTATAAGAGAAATGATAACGCGTATTATCACCTTGGACTGTGCTACTGGCAGCAGAACAAGCTGACGCCGGCCATGCTGAATTTCGCCAAGGCTTATGTTTTGAAAGGAGCCACCGCATCCTCGGCAAAGAAGTATCTGGACCAGCTGGCAGCCAGCAGCAGAACGAACACAGCCCGAATCATCGAAAGAGCCCAGCAGGATCTGAAGTAGCGGTTCCTCCGGGCGCCTTTAATAAAAGCGGATTCTGTTCCCCGGCTCAAAGGATCCCCGGGAACA
>CAZLHW010000304.1:0-5242 GCA_964559085.1 uncultured Acidobacteriota bacterium
GCCGATTGGGTCATATTTACAAATGCTGCGATATCACAGACGCACATGTCACTTTCAAACAGCGCCCAGATGATCTTGATGCGGGTTGAATCCCCGAAGACCTTAAAAAGCTCTGCCAGGTCATATAGCTCTTCTTCCTCGGGCATCTTCCGTCTCACATTATCGATAATATCCTCATGGATAATGTTTATCTCGCATTTAATAGGCGTTTCGTGTTCATGATCCATAACCGGCACCTCACTTAAACATATGAATAATTGTTCATATGTTTATTATACAAAATGATTATGGAAAATGCAACCTGGATTTTAATGTGATTTGAAATTTTTCTGGGCAATCGAGAAATTATAGAAAGGCCTGGCGATAATCGCTCAAGCCTGAAGGATTGGGAAGCGGGCGCGACTTGAATCAAGGATGGATTCAGGAGCGCTTAACTGGTGAGGCTACAGCCGCTTTGATTGGGGGCTGCCTCTAAGCAATAGATAGGCCTGATGTTTAAATCTGAAATGCATCCGCAGAAGCAGATGAAGTTGTCATGCGAGAGTGCAGGTCGAGTGAGGTAAAATAAGCCGGATGCATATTTTAGCCGGCACGCGCCGGGGCCTGGTCGTTCCGCTTCGCTTCACCTGGCCGCAAACTTCGTTTGCTGCTCGGCTATGCGACCGAACTGCTCGGCCATGCAACCGGGATGGCGCGGTTGCCAGCGACCTCGCGAGAACAAGATCGAGCATTTACAACTTCCTGCGAACGAGGACAGCAGGAAGATTTAAAACATCATGGCCCATTATCAATCTAGTTAGAGCCAGCCCCATGACATGCTTCAAAGAGCTTTGACCGCGCTTTCCAGCTGGAGCAGGGCCTTTTCCAGGATGGCCCTGGGACAGGCGATGTTGATCCGCTGAAAGCCAATCCCCTCTTCACCGAACATGGTACCGCTGTCCAGCCATAGATTGGCTTTCTTCACCAGCAGCTCATCCAATGCATCCTGGCTTAAGCCCAAAGCGCTGAAATCAAGCCACACCAGGTAGGTTCCCTGAGGCTCCACAAGCCTGATTTGAGGCAGTCGATCCTTAATGAAATCCCGCAGGAAGCTGAGATTCCCAATCAGATATTCAAGCAAATCCTCCAGCCACGGTGCACCATACCGATAGGCTGCCTGACAGGCCACCAGCCCCATGGTGTTGAGCTGACTGTAGCCAGTTTTATGGATTTCCTTGATCAGCTTTTTCCTGATCACCGGATCGGCAATAACAATGTTCGACACCTGCAGCCCCGCCAGATTGAAGGTTTTGCTTGGTGCCGTGCAGATAATGGATCTGGCCTGATATTCGGGCTTCAGCTTTGAAAAGACATGATGCGTACTTCCCGGGTAGATAAAGTCTGCATGAATTTCGTCGGATACAACGATGACCCCGTGCTTCATGCAGATATCGCCCATTCCGGTTAACTCCTCCCTGGTCCACACGCGTCCCACAGGATTATGGGGGCTGCACAGGAGGAAGAGCTTCACATCATTGTCCACTATTTTCTTTTCAAAGTCGTCAAAGTCTATGCTATAAGACCCGTTTTGATAGACAAGGGCATTATTGACCAGCTTCCGGTTATTGTCTAATATCACATGAGAAAAGGGATAATAAACGGGCTTTTGAATCATCACCGCATCACCCTGTTGGGTAAACGCCCTGATGGCCAAAGCAATGGCATAAACCACACCCGGGGTCTTCACCAGCCATTTCCGGTCAACAATCCAATCGAGGCGGGTTTTAAACCAGTTTATCAAAACATCCTCGTACGCTCTCCCGCTTTCGGAGTAGCCAAAAATGCCATGCTCAGCAGATCTGATCAAGGCTTCCCGAACCTCTATCGGTGTTTGAAAGTCCATGTCGGCCACCCATAGCGGCAGAATGCCTTCAGGTTTTCCCCTTTGAACGGCAAAGTCATATTTCAGGGAAAGGGTTCCCTTTCTGTCGATGATTTCATCAAAGCGATTCGCCATACCCTATGTTCTCCTATTATGTCATCCTAAAATCTCACGGGAAAGCTGAATACATTATCAATAAGCAGTCGATCCTATGCACTCCCTGTAAAGCTTTCTTCAAGCCTCAAAGGCCTGCTCCAAATCAGCGATAAGATCCCGGATATTTTCAAGCCCCACCGAGAGTCTTAAAAGCTTTCCGTCAATCCCCCTGGCCACACGCTCCTCCTCCGGAATGTCGGAATGGGTCTGAAGCATGGGATAGGTGATCAGGGTTTCAACGCCCCCAAGGCTCTCAGCATAGGAAATCACCTTAACCCGTTCCAGCAAGCGTCTTGCCAGCTCCTCCGAATCAACCCTGAAGGCAATCATGGCACCAAAGCCTCTGGCCTGGCGTTTATTGACCTCATAACCGGGATGGGACGGAAGTCCGGTATAGAAAACCGCAGTAACCCTGGGGTGATTGCTGAGCCAATGAGCAAGGGCAATGGCATTCTCCTGCTGCTTTTCCATTCTGACGGCCAGGGTTTTAATACCCCGTATCATCAGCCAGCTGTCGAAGGGTGCCAGACAGGGACCTGTTGTCTTGTAGATGAAGCGCAGCCTCTCGGACAGCTCAGGGCTCTTAACCACCAGAAAGCCTGCAAGGGTATCATTATGGCCCGAAAGATACTTGGTGCCGCTATGTACCACAACATCGGCCCCCAGCGCCAGAGGATTCTGAAAATAGGGTGACAGAAAGGTGTTGTCAACGATTAAAAGGAGGTTATGAGCTCGCGCAAGGCGTGATACAGCCTCAATATCGGTCACCTGCATCAGCGGGTTTGTAGGTGTCTCGATAAAAATAGCCTTGGTTTCCTTACGGATATGTTGCTCAATGGCATCAAGACTGCCTGTATCGACGAAGGAAAACGCGAGCCCATTTTTCATGGAGATATGATGGAACAACCTGTGGGATCCGCCATACAAATCATCGGAAGCTATGATATGATCGCCAGGATTGAAAAGCTCCATGAGGCTTGACATTGCTGCCATGCCCGTTGAAAAGGCAAGGGCATCCAAGCCTCCCTCAAGCCCGGCAATAACCTTTTCCAGCTGCTCCCGTGTTGGGTTCTGAACCCGGGAGTAATCGTAGCCTGTACTGGCGCCCACTCCCGGGTGGACAAAGGTTGCCGTTTGATATATGGGGACGCTCACCGCTCCTGTATTATGGCTCTTATCCATGCTTCCGTGTATGCACAGGGTTTCTATTTCCATTCGGACCCCTCCTTGGTTTTTCCTATAAGTATATCAGCTTTTTGACTCTTCCTGGAAGAGGGTTGTGGAAAGATACCTTTCACCTGTGTCAGGCAGCACCACAACAATGGTCTTTCCCTTGTTCTCAGGACGTTTGGCAATCTGTGTGGCAGCAAATGCCGCAGCTCCCGAGGAGATGCCAACAAGCAGTCCTTCTGCCTTGGCCAGGGCTCTTGATGTATCAAAGGCCTCCTCGTTCTTAACCAGGAAGATTTCATCCACAACGGCCTTATTGAAGATATCGGGTACGAAACCGGCACCTATTCCCTGAATCTTATGGGGGCCCTTCTGGCCTCCTGAGAGCACGGGGGAATCGGAGGGTTCCACGGCAACGATCTTGATATTCGGATTTTTTGCCTTCAGGGTTTCACCAACACCGGTGATGGTTCCGCCGGTGCCAACACCACCGACGATTATGTCCACTTGTCCGTCGGTATCACGCCAGATTTCCTCAGCTGTGGTTTTGCGGTGAATCTCGGGGTTGGCCGGATTTTTAAACTGCTGCAGGATATAGGAATTGGGGGTCTGAGCGGCTAGTTCCTCAGCCTTTTTAATGGCTCCTCCCATGCCTTCGGAGCCGGGGGTCAAAACAAGCTCTGCACCCAATGCCCTTAAGAGGTTCCGTCTTTCAAGGCTCATGGTCTCAGGCATGGTGAGAATCAGTCTGTATCCCTTGGCTGCGGCAACAAAGGCCAGGGCTATACCGGTATTTCCGCTGGTGGGCTCAATCAGCACGGTATCCTGGTGGATGATGCCCTTATCCTCAGCATCCTTGATCATAGCATAGCCAATTCTGTCCTTCACGCTGCCCAGTGGATTAAAGTACTCAAGCTTTGCGATAAGTTTTGCGGTTACGCCCTTTGCCTGGTTGTAATTTGTAAGCTCCAACAGAGGTGTGTTTCCGATGAGATCTGTTAGATTCCTTGCGATTTTTGCCATAATAATATCCTCCTTACTCGCTTCAGGCTCTCGGCCTGTTAGTTACAATACAATACGATACGTTATTTTAAACGGTTTTATGTGAATCAAATCGTGTAAGTGTACTCAGGTGTGATGCACTTTAAGAATTGCTGCGTTCTTAATTCGCGGGGACTGGTAAAAAACTCTGCCGCATTTCGGTGCTCAATGATCCTGCCTTGATTCATGAAAACAACCTCTGAGGCAACCTCACGGGCGAAACCAAGCTCATGGGTCACGACAATCATGGTCATCCCGTCACTTGCCACCTTTCGCATGACGCCCAGGACGTCCTGTACCATCTCGGGGTCAAGTGCGCTGGTGGGTTCATCAAACAGGATAACCTCGGGGTTCATGGCCAGGGCACGTGCAATGGCAACGCGCTGCTGCTGACCACCGGAGAGCTGGGCCGGGTAATGCATTTCCCTGTCGCTGAGCCCTACCTTGGCAAGGTATTTTTTTGCTGTAGCTATGGCATCGGTTTTATTCATTTTCTTCACAATGATCAGCCCTTCGGTCACGTTCTCAAGAGCGGTCTTGTGGAGAAAGAGGTTAAAGCCCTGAAAAACCATGCCTGTTTTCTGCCGTAATGCCGTAATATCCTTCCGGTGAATTCTGCTATAGTCAATCTCCAGGTCTCCCCATTTAAGAAAGCCCTTTTGAGGATGCTCCAGCATGTTAATACAGCGCAGAAGGGTTGATTTGCCCGATCCGCTGGGCCCCAGAATGGCAACTACGCTCCCCTTCTTCACCGATAGGTTGATGCCGTCCAACACCTTATTTCTACCGAAAGATTTATGTAGATTGGTTATCTCAATCATTTAGAACACCTCTTTCGTGCCGATGCAGGCGTTTTTCACCCAGTGCGATCAACTGCTCGAAAAGGATACAGATCACCCAATACATTAATGCCGCAACAATATAGGCTTCAAAGAAATTCGAGGTTCGCGCCGCGGTAATTTTGGCCTGACCGATGATCGCGGGCAGGGATGCTGCAAAAGAAAGAGAAGTGTC
>CAZLHW010000305.1:0-5241 GCA_964559085.1 uncultured Acidobacteriota bacterium
GGAAGCTCGTCGGCCTTCTTTAGGGGTAAAGGGGCAAAGGGATAAAGGGGCAAAGGGATAGACAACCAACGTGGCTTTTTAACCCTCTGCCCCTCCTTTTCAGTGTTCGGCAAGGGATTTGGCGGTGCCGCCGCGGCGGACTTTTATCATCTCGGCCGCGTTGGAGCGGGCGATTTCCTCGGGAGATTCGGCTTTGATATCCAGGCCGATGGGCGCGTGCACTCTCTTCAGAAGTTCTTCCGGTTTTCCTTCTTCGTCGCGGTATCGGATGAAGCAGGCCTTGTTTCTCCGTTTGCTTGAGATGTTGCCGATGTATTTGGCCGGGCTATGAATGACTTCGCGCAGGCAGGGTTCGTCATACTGGTGGCCTCGGGTGATGAGCACAATATAGGTCTGCGGCGTGATCTCAATAGTGCGCAGCGTCGCGGCCATATCTCCAGCCAGAACCTCGTCCGCATCGGGGAACCTTTCGCGGTTTGCATAGACAACGCGGTCGTCCAGGACCGTTACGTGAAATCCGAGAATTTTTGCGAATTTCACGAGCGGAATGGCCAGGTGGCCCGCCCCGACGATAATGACCTTGCGGATTGCCGTGATAACATCAAAAAAAACATCAACCTTGCCGTCCGTTTCGGGCAGAGCCAGAGTGACCTGCCTGCATTCTTCGTTCAGAAGCCGGTTCTCCGCTTCCAGCAGGATTGCCTGCAGCAGATGATTGTTGCGGATGTTTCCTGCCTTTACTTCGCCATTGCGAATGAAGCACTTTTCGCCCAGGGCCACGTCGGGACAGTTTTCCAGTCTGACCACGGTTGCCAGAACCGCGGCCGCGCCTTCGCTCTGCACCTGGACCAGCGCGTCGGTCAACTGTCTGCAGATTCCGGCAGAGTCGTTCCACCACGGATCAATGAAAGCGTTGAGAACGCCCCCGCATACGGCCGGGCTGTTGGATTCGATATCGTCCATGAGCTCGACCTTAACCATGGCGGGTTTGCGCGCGCGAATCGCCTCCACTGCTTCGCGGACTGCCTGGGCTTCCCCGCATCCTCCCCCGATCGTACCAAGGATCTCGCCGGAGGCCGTTACCACCATTTTGGCTCCCACTTCTCTGGGTGTGGACCCCAGGGTTGAGACAATGGTGGCAATTGCCAGAGTTTCGCCTTCTTCAATACGCTGCTTTAATTGCTGATACATTGTGTTTAATCCTCGCTGATACAACTCCTTGCTTTTGCCTCTGAACGAAGCTCATTATCTTTACCCCATTATGCGTTTTTCGACCAGTTTATTTTTGGCAAGCAATCATGTGTGCAGCCCTCAGCTGCCGGGAGCGGACTGCAAGCAAAACACTTGAGTTTCCATTTTTGACTGCCGATAATATTTATGGTTTAGTTTACGCAGGCGCTCCATGGATTGGTTTTTATGAGGAAGGTAAACAGACCTGTTGAGATTTTGCTTGTCGAGGATAGTCCGAGCGACACGGATCTCACTATTGAAGCATTTCAGGAAGGCGACATCCCTAGCAACCTGAACCACGTGGAAGATGGCGTGGAAGCGATGGAGTTTCTGGGTAGAAAGAATTCCTATGCGAATGCGCCGCGGCCTGATCTGATTCTGCTTGATTTGAATCTTCCCCGGAAGGATGGCCGGGAGGTTTTATCGGAGCTCAAATCGGATCCGGAATTGTGCACTATCCCAGTTGTCGTTTTGACTACCTCCAAAGACGATAAGGACATCGAACAGGCCTATCAGCTTCAGGCCAACTGCTATATTGCGAAGCCGGTTGATTTTGAGCAGGATGGCAATGTCGAGCGCGCGATCGAGCATTTCTGGCTCGAAGTGGCGACCCTGCCTCAAAGAGTGTAAGTGCCGCTTCCCAATCCATAGATCTTCTCCTTATAATCGATACCGGTTCAAATGGGTTGAGGGGGGCTTACCCTGAATGGAGCGGAGACTGCTATGATCCGACAAAGATTTCGTATCACGAGTGTTGTTCTGCTTCTTTGCTTCCTGTCGGCCTGCCAGCGTGTTCCGGAGAAGCGCTATGAGATGAGGGGGAAAGTCGTATCGGTGGATAAGGAACAGCGTCAGGCCACCATCGATCACGAAGAGATCAAAGGATTCATGGATGCCATGACGATGCCCTTTAACATCAAGGAAGACTGGGCTCTGTCGGCTCTGGCTCCCGGACAGATCGTGGAAGCGACGCTGGTGGTCCAGGGAGAGCGGTCCTGGATTGAGGGCATTCGCATCAGCCGGCGGGAAGCGTCCGACGGAACGGAAACGGCCGGAACCTTGCCGAAGACGGGGGACGAAGTTCCCGACTTCCAGCTGCTCAATCAGGACGGCCGGCCGATTCGCCTGGGGAACTATCGCGGCCGACCGCTTTTATTGACATTTATTTATACCCGCTGCCCGCTTCCGGATTTCTGTCCTTTAACGAGCCTTAAGTTTTCCGAGGTTTATAAGGGGCTGAAATCGGCATCTCTTCAGAGGGCCAGGCCTCATCTGCTGACCATCAGTTTCGATCCTGTGCACGACTCCCCGGCGGTATTGCGGGAGTATGCCCAAAGGTTCATGCGTCCGCCGGATTTCGATCTTTGGGAGTTCGCAAGGGGCTCCGAAGAGGACATACAAAAAATCACGGGGTATTTCGGACTCACATATCGTCCGGACTCGGGGCATATTTCGCACAATCTCATAACCGCCCTCATCGGATCTGACGGTAAACTGCTGCGCCTTTACCAGGGCAATAGGTGGACTCCCGCACAGGTGCTGGCGGAGCTCAAGTAATGGATTGCAACATTCTCCGGGAGTATGAAGAGTGGCTGAAGGGTCTCGACGAATGGTTCCATTCCATCCAATCCGCGCAGACGGACCAGATGCAGTGTGCGAACGGGTGCACCCGATGCTGCTACGGTTTGTTTGATGTATCGCTTCCGGATGCCCTGTTGATAATGCAGGGCTTCCGTCGCCTCCCTTTGGATCGAAGACAAACGGTCGTCGAGGCGGCCGCAGGCATACAGCAGAAGATTATGCGGGAATGCCCGGAGCTTGAATCGCCTTTTTTCCTGTGCGGACTCTCCGAAGATGCCATTGACCGGATCGCCGAGCGAGTGGGCCGAGTCCGCTGCCCTTTGCTCGGCGAAGCGGACGGCTGCCTGATTTACAGTTATCGACCGCTGGCTTGCCGCCTGGAAGGCGTGCCCATGGTCGATGCCCGGGATGGCCTTTTTGGAGATTGGTGTGAGCTGAATTTCAGGGGAGGCGCTGCGCCCGAGCTTCTGGAGAGTCTGCGGCTTGATTATTATCGGATTCAGGATACGGAATGCGCTGCAACGGCGCACCTGTCTCAACATCTTTTTGGCGTGCGGCGGGAGGAAATGACAATTTTCATCCCCTCCGCCATCGCTGCATCCGATGCTCTGTTATCCTTGAGCCTTGGAGTCCTTGAGCCTTTGAATTAATCCGCCGCGTCAATAGTAGAAGAATTGAGCCTGCACCAAAAACTGTGTTCGATCCGGCGAATTGTCCTTCAGCAGCTTTCCATATCCCATCTTGACGTTGATCTTGTGCTTCTGAATCCAGTACGAGATCCCGCCCTGGATCTTCCTGTCGTCAAGCGATGAAGGATTGCTTAGATCCCTGGAAGCGAACTGCACATAGGGTCCAAGCTTCAGCTTCTTGAAATAATAAGAGCCTTCGAGCAGCCAGTCGTTTTGCTTGGGGAGCGTTTTAAAGGAATCGCCGCCGTCGTAGCGGATGAAGTCGGCCTGAAAGGTCACGGCATCCCCGCTTGGGGTCGGGTGGTCGATGAACAGATCGACCGAGTTTGCGCTGTAGTCGCCCTGCCGGTCGAAGCCGGCTCCAAGGGCGACGATTTTCTTTTGACCATGAGTCGTGCCGGTGTAGAAGAAGCCGGTATCGGCTTCCAGGGGGTACCAGACGAGGCGCGCCATATAGCGGTAGGGAAAATCGCCGTCGTGGTTCCGGTTTCCGCGATACACGCCGACGCGATATTCAAAATGCTTGTGAATGTAGCCTCTGGCCTGCAGTCCATAATCCCGGCCGACTTTCGACCGCGTGGGGTCGGACGCCAGAAAGGAATACGGCCCGTAATCCACCGCGAGCAGCGATGCCGCCGATTGCCCGGTATTGTGGGAGAGGGGAACCAGAATCATGCCGCCATCCAGCTGGAATTCCGGGCGGAACGCGTAACTTACATAGGCGTCCTGAAGAAAGAAATCATTGATTCGGTCTCCATTTGCCGCCTTCTTTCCCAGGTTCGGGTTGTCGCTCTCAACGAAAAAAGATAGTTTCGGCGTGATTTTTCCGCCTGCCAGAAACCGTATTCTTCTGAAGAACAGGTTGTTGTCGGAGTCGGTCGCCGCGGCGTTCTCCAGGGATTCGAACTGCGGTTGAAGCAGGAACCCGAACGATACCGACGTTTTTCCTTCATTCAGGTTGAGTTTCCACGGCGGGCCTCCGGCGTACAGAGGCTGCATAAAGAAAAGGGAAATGAGTGCCAGTTCAGGAAGCAGATGTTTCATGTGCATATATTTTGCCTTCCGAAAGTAATCTGGGAGATTATGGATTCCATGCTGTCTTTTCAATAGTAAACTCATCCGTGTTCCGGGAATCTGCCCGGCACCGCAATCCGGGCAAAAGAATTCCCGGCAGCGAAGGAGCCGTTTTTCAATGCGGATGTGCAACTTGATGTCATTTGAAAAAAAGCGCACATATTTATCCCTGTTTTCTGTTGGATTTAAATATCGAAGAGCCCATGGATCCGCTGGACGCCTTTCACCCGATTATTCGGGAATGGTTTAAGAATCGATTTGAGTCTCCGACCCAGGCGCAGGCGCTTGGCTGGAAGGCGATTGCACAGGGGCGACACACGCTGATCTCCGCGCCAACGGGCTCTGGAAAGACGCTGGCTGCATTTCTTTTATGCTTGGATCGACTGCTCCGCTCCGCCGTCAACCATACGCTGGACGACAGGGCTCAAGTGGTATACGTGTCGCCGCTTAAAGCGCTGTCCAATGACATTCATCAGAACCTTTCCCAGCCGTGGCAGGCCATATCCCGGCTCGCCCGCGAACGGGGGCTGGATATTCCGGATATCCGCATTGCGGTGCGAACGGGCGACACCCCGGCACGGGAACGGCAGGCCCGCGCGCGGAAACCGCCCCACATTTGGATCACGACTCCCGAATCTCTCTATATTTTGCTGACTTCGGAGAGCGG
>CAZLHW010000306.1:0-2486 GCA_964559085.1 uncultured Acidobacteriota bacterium
CCCCCGAATTTTTCGGATTCATCCATAACCCTTCCCCCTCAAATTACAAGCCTTTCCGCAAAGGGCTGGAACACCTGCTTTCGGAAAACATTATTCAGGCCTTTTATTTCAAATCCCCTGAGCACCGGAACAAGACGCTCCTGGGCGCAGTGGGGATGCTCCAATTTGACGTCCTGCGGTACCGCCTGAAAAGTGAATACGGAGCCGATTCGGATATTTCCATGATGCCATGGAAGGTGCTCCGATGGGTTCAGTGCGGCCTCGAGGACGAGGAGCTGGCCGATCTGCTGCCCTACGAATCGGTCGTTGCCTTTGATGAAAACGGCCGCCGCGTGATCCTGTTCCCCAGCGAATGGAGCGTCGAGCACTTCCTGGAAAAGCATCAGGACAAGTTGGTGCTGTCGCATTCACCCCTGATGGACTCGGAGCTCGTCGCGCGCCCATCGGTTTAGACGATTCGAGCCTGCCTGCCTGTCTGCCGCCCGAGCTTCTATCGTCACACCTTGCATCCCCGCATTAAGAAACGTGTGGATCCTATGCGATTTGCGGAGATACAATGCGGTCCATGCAACAATCCGTCTCCTTTATGAAACGGCATTTAAATGAAATACACCGAAAGCAAGGCCTGAACTATTATCACTGGGCATCCGAACCGGTAAAACTGCGCAGGATGCACTACCCCCAATGCGGGAACCCGAAACCCAACGGGCTCTGGTTCGATGTCAATGAAGATTGGAAGCGATGGTGCGAGTACACGGAATTTCATCTTGAAGATCTGCGCTACCGACACAGGGTGGAGATACTCGACCCGTCTCGGATTCTCTTCCTGAAAGGGGCCAGGCAGATAGATGCATTCACGCGCAGATACGGGCGAAATCTTGCCGGCGGGATTCAGTTCCTGCAATCGCCGGAAGAGCAGACTGCATTCACGCGCCGGTACGGGCGCGATCTCTACAGTGAACTCCAGGCGCAATTCTCCAATTTCATCCTGTGGCAGGAAGTAGCCGCGGAATACACCGGCATCATCGTCGCCCCTTACTCCCGCGCGCGGCGCGATACTTACCTTTGGTACTATGGCTGGCATTGCGCCAGCGGATGCGTTTGGGACACAAGCGTGATTCGCCTGGGCAAACCCTGCAAAATGGCCTGAAGAGGCCTTTCATTTCCTTCTACCTCGAACTCCTTTGCGCTTTTTGCAGCTTAGCGCCTCAATGGCATGGAACCGTCAAGTCGCAAAGAATCGCGAATGAGAGTCGTTTTGACAGTTATGAAATGGAGTTTTATTTTGTCAGCAACCGGTTTTGCTTCATTGATTGTATGAGGTGCGACATGACAAGGCGAAAATATTCCGCGAAAAGGTCGGCAAAGAAACTCTGCGAGAGTATCCGCGGCTCAAAATCCGGGGGCTTAAAGCCGCTCCTGGAAGAGCCCCTATACGTCTGCAAAGCCTGTGAATGCTCTTCCTCGAATCCCGAGACTCTCTGCCGGCCCCAAAGGCTGTTCTCAACCTGGTAGAGAGCCCCATTCGTGATTCCCACGACATGGTGCGCCTATTCTCGCTTTCTCATGCGGGAAGCAAAAAAGGACCACCTGCGGGGCGCCGGAAGACGATGAGGGGTGACGGCTTCGCTCACGAAGCGCACGTCTTCCACCGAATAGAAAGCATTGGGATTATACCGCTTGATGGTTTCCACAATCGATTCGACATTGCTTCGTTCCGCCACCGTGAAAATGATTTTGACCGGACCCGTCATTCCTTCCGCATCCATTACGGTGACACCATAGCCCTTTGACCGCAGAACAGAAACGAGGTCCTCCGATTCCCTGCGCGTGATGGTGCGGATGATGACCTTGCCGATCGAAATCCTGTTTTCAATAGTGATGCCGACAATATTGCCTGCAGCGAATCCGGCCGCATAGGCGACAAAGCACAGCGGATTATTAAGCTGCTGAAAAATCTGCCGGATGACCAGAAGCCAGATCAACACTCCGAAAAAGCCGCTGACTGCGGCGCAATAACGAAAATTTTTGTTTATGAATATGATACGCAAAGTATCCAGGCTGACATCCGTGATCCTGGCCAGAAAGATCAGCAAAGGCAGAATCACCCAGGCATACACATCCGAGTCGAAAAAGTCCGGAATACTCATGCTCGATACAAATCCGGGAAATAAGCGCGATGGCAGCATCGCGAAACATTAACGCCGCAATTCTACCAGAACAACCGCCGCAGGAAAGGGAACCTTGTTTGGGGCCGGATCATTTGGAAAATCTGGAGCCCATACTTTAATCAAGGTCAGATAATAACACGCTCCAATCTATACTAAATGGATAGGAATGTCTCGGAAGAGCCGAAAAGATATACGGGAAGGAGTATAAGCGGGCTTATGTCGGCAGAAATGGAAGACACAAGAACACGGGCCGCGCTGTCGACCGTCGTCCAAGATCTATCGGACGCGATTGCGCCCCTGCAGGCCGCCGACGCC
>CAZLHW010000306.1:2496-5233 GCA_964559085.1 uncultured Acidobacteriota bacterium
GAAAGGCCCCTGATATCTCCGTTTCCGACTATATGCTTCATGCCGTCAGCAAGCAGCACTATCTTTCGCAACTGCAGCTGATTCGCGAGCAAACCCTCAATCCGTACCTTCAATCCCTCAAGCAGCGGATGCTGGATTATTGCCCGCCCGAAGAAAGACAGAGGCTTAAGGAGAGCTTTGAAAGAATTGGAACATCCGGAGATGCCCTGACTTCTTCACTCCGAGTGATCCATTGCCGGGTGCAGGCCAACGCCTCCGAGCCCGGCTCGGCAGAAGATGCTGGAGACCGCCGTCTGTCTATACTGCAGAACCGCCTGAGAACCGTGGTGCAGAGCCGGTCGCTGCCTGCAGACAAAGCGGATGGAGAAAATCTGTTGCCGCATCTGATCGCGACAGCGGCTGCGAACGTCCGAAACGACGGCGAGTTCCGCAGGCTTCAGGAAAATCTCAAATCCCTTGGCATAGAAGCCGACACCGACAAGATTTTCCATAAGTTGAGCCAAAGCCTGCCGGGATGGTTCCTGGCCGCATCGGGACCGGCTGATGCCCGGCACAGCAATGCCGCCATGGAGGCCATGAGCCAGATCATTCATCTGGCGGAGGATCGATGGGAAGGCTGCAAACGGTTCCAGGACATGGTTCAGGCGGCCATCGAGCAATTCAACACGGGCTCGCCGGCCCGCGCCGCCACTATCTTTGATCTTGCGCTTGCCCTCTGTTCGGACGGCCGGCTTGACCCGGCTTTCGTCGCCAATGTGCGCAGCACGGCCCATGAATCATTGGATACTCATCGGCTGCGCGACCTCAGCAAGGCGAGAGACAAACACCCTCTGCTGCGGAAGGTGCTGAATTTTTTTGATGCATTCTCGGTTGAAAACCTGCTGGAAGACCTCCGGAAAGAAGAAAAACGCGAGCGTCGCCGGCTGCTGCTGGACCTTCTCGAAATCCAGGGCGATGCCGCCCGGAGATCGGCCATCGAGCGGCTGCAGGAGCTTCTCGCAGGTACCAACCTTTCGGCAGACTGGCATTTCGCGCGCAATTTGGTTTGCATTCTGGCGCGTATTCCCCGCACAGGCAAGTCCTCTCTTAAGGAAGAAATACAGCTCATTGCTCCATTGCTTCAGCTGTCGATGCCCGGGCCGCTTATAAAGGAGGCGATAAAGTTTGCCGGGCAGACCCGGTGCCCCGAGTCGGAGGAACTCCTGATATCCACTGCCGACAAACTTGTGCGATTCAGCGTGGACCGCACCGGTTCCGACAAAGATGCGATGCAGAGGACATCGCTTCTTGATCGCGTCATTTTCGCGCTCGCCCACTACGGCACGCCGAAAGCGTGGGGCAGGGTTGTAAAACATGGGACCAATCCCCTTGAAGGGCTGGGGGACACGACCGCACGGCTATCGTACCTGTCGGGTCAGGATCTGACCTCGGACAAGGAAAGCGTTTCCATCCTTATTCAATTCCTCAAAAGCAAAATGCCGCGCAAGCTATTCGGAATGACGATCCAGAAAAACGAAATGCCGCTCCTGCACACGATCAAAGCGCTTTCGTCAACGCCGGCGCCCGTTGTCCGACAGACATTCGAGGAAATCGCCGCTCAGTTTCCCGAGACTAAATTCGGCCGAGCGGCCGCAGATGCCCTCAAAGAATTCGCCTCTTCTGAAAAGTCGCAGATTGCGGCAGAGCGCGTGCTGACCGGGGATCTGGAACTATTCGGACTGCCGGATCTGCTGCGGCAGCTGCACCAGCTGCAGGCGAGCGGTTTGTTGACGCTGAAAGATGAAAAGGGGAACGCGATAGGGACCGTCGCCGTGCGCGCAGGCCGGATGCAGCGTTGCGGCTTCGGACGTCTTGAGGGGAAAGAGGCCGCCTAGCAACTATTGGAAAGGCCGTTTCCGGGATCCTTTTTCTTCCAGGGCCAGAAGGAGCCCGCGGTCGGAGAGCCGGCAGACCCGGAGGCAATGCCGGACCTGATCACGATTCTCAATGAGGGGATGCGGCGGCATGATCAGCTGCAGCGCGCCCGTTCCATCGTACCCGACTTCGCCCTCCTCCGGCTCAAGAACCCGGGGTCGGCTCCGCCCGTCGCGGAAACAGACGCAGAGCTTTCCGCGCATATCTGGCGGAAGCTCGCCGCAGGCGCCTCCACGGAAGAATGTGAAACCGCCTGTACGGCCGATTCCTACCGCATCCGCACAATCCTGGCCCGGTGGCATGAAGAGGGCCTGCTGGTAGTCTCCTGATTCATCGCGAACTTTGCTGCAGTTTTGACTTCCCGAAAGCCTGCGCATTTATTACCCTCTTAGCGCAAGCGCATTCATGCAGACTGCATGAGCAGAGGAAGCAGCGGCACTCCCTCCTTCAGCCCATTGGGAGGAACGCATCAGGAAATAACGCCGCGCGTCATCCAGACCTGTGTACTGTTCTCGCATGTCCGTGATACGATGACGTCACTTTCAGAGCATCAAAATCAATAGAGGGGGATGACCTATGGTGGATTTCCGTTATCAGGACCCGTTTCCTTTGTCCGCTGACGACACACCCTATCGGTTGTTGACAAAAGACTACATCAAAACTGTCCCGTTTGAAGACCAGGAGGTCCTTAAAATAGAACCGGAGGCGCTGGAATTTCTGGCCCGCCATGCTGTTCGAGATGTTTCCTTTCTGCTGAGGCCGAAACCCCACGAGCAGATCGCGCAGATACTGACGGATCCGGAAGCATCCGGCAATGATCGCG
>CAZLHW010000307.1:0-5224 GCA_964559085.1 uncultured Acidobacteriota bacterium
GCAAGCGATCGACCCTGCCCCCAAAGCCAGATGTCGGTCGCAGGACTTTTGCCCGCCGCCCGCCGCTCTTTATTGACAGGGGACCTCCGGAGCACTTCCCGTGCCCGCCGCATGAGATCCAGAAGCGGATCCGAACCGCTTCCCTGCGGCAAATACGGTTGAATGGGCTTTCCCGTAATGTCGTGCGGCGGCGTACACGCCGTTCCCTCCGGGAAATCCCGAGCGATCATCAGATGCCGATAGCTGACGCCCGGATGGAAGCGGAAACGGTCGCTGGTGAGGGTCTCCTGCAGCTCGCGCACGATGCGATGCGCCTCTTCCGTCGTGATGTGCCCTGCCGAATAGTCGATCATGGTTTCGTTTTCGATCGTGACCAGGTTGCAGCGGAAGGCAGTTTCCGAGACGGCCAGCTGAATACCCATACTTGCGGCTTCGAATGGAGCCCGGCCGCTGTAGTAGCGCGCCGGGTCGTAGCCGAGCAGCGCAAGATTGGCGACATCGCTCCCCGGCTGCATGCCGGATGGGATGGTGGAGACCATTCCGAGCATCCCTTCCGAAGCAATACGGTTCATATTCGGTATACGGGCGCATTCAAGCGGCGTGCGGTTGCCCAGCGCGGGAACCGGCCAATCGGCCATCCCGTCGCCGACGAGCAGGGCGTATTTCATAGCATTACCTCTGGCTGCTAGTGTTCCTAAAACCGTTTCAGCGTATCGAGGCGCTTCGCTTGTGTCAACAGGGTTATGGCATCAATGATCCCATCAGCGCCACCTCCGAGAAATGTGGATACTGATTCGGTCATGTCGGGACCTATATGAAAGCGCCTGGCAGGACTGCCCAGGCTGCAGGATGCGAAGCATCCGAAGGCCTGGGGCTCCCGCGTGCATCACGTTCAATCCCTGTAAGGGGCGAGACAGTCTGCACCGCCCTTGCAGGGCTGATGTCTGCCTCCCGCACATACCCAGGGCTCGCGCCCTGGGCTACACTCCCCCGCGCTTTCAGCGCTTGCATTTCCGGACGCGGTGCATCCTCTACCCTGTGCTCTGCTCCGCGTTGCCGGCGCGCTTCAAATAACAACCAACCATTCACAAATAACCAAGAACCATTTTTCCGCCTTGCTCCGGCGGGCGATAGCGCGATATATATTGATTCTTCAGCACTATATAGAAGGAGCGCGATGATGAGGATCCGGCACGCTGTTTGCAAATGCAGAAGCGCTTCCAACAATAAATGAAATCAATAGGGGCCATTTACTTATGAGAATCATTGTCACGGAAAGAATTGCCGAAGAAGGCATCAAGTACCTGCGCGACAGCGGCTTTGATGTGGACATACGTTTTGGAATCTCTCACGAAGAGCTGCTCGAGATCATTCCGAACTACGACGCCATCATCGTCAGGAGCGTCACCAAAGTAAACAAAGAGCTGATTGAAAAGGGGGTCAACCTGAAGGTCGCGGGAAGAGCCGGCAACGGAATCGACAACATCGATGTGCCCGCGTGCACTTCCAAGGGCATCATTGTGGTCAACACTCCGGAGAGCAACATCATGGCCGCAGCGGAGCTTGCCATCGGTCTCGCCTATTGTATTTTCCGCAACATTCCCCAGGCCAACGCGGCGGCCAGGAAACTGGATTTCCGCAGAAACAAATACATCGGGAGAGAGCTCGACGAAAAGACCGTCGGGATAATCGGGCTCGGACGAATCGGATCCATCGTTGCCCGCAAGCTCAAAGGCGCAAACATGCGCGTCATCGCGTACGATCCGTATATTCCCGATGAAAAATTCAAAAGAAACGGCGTCGAAAAATGTGAAACACTCGACGATCTTTTGAAGCAGGCCGACCTGATCACCATCCACACGCCCAAAAACGAGGAAACCTACGGCATGGTGGGAGAGGAGCAGTTGAAAAAGTGCAAGAGCGGCGTGCGGATCGTCAATGCGGCCCGAGGCGGACTGATTAATGAAAAGGCGCTTTACGCCGCGCTTAAAAGCGGCCATGTCGCCGCCGCCGCGCTCGATGTCCTCGATCCGGAACCGGGCTATGACAAACCGCCCGAACAGCAGACCTATCAGAATCCGCTCCTGGAACTGGACAATCTGATCGTTACCCCGCATCTCGGCGCTTCGACGGAAGAAGCCAACTACAACGTCGGCACAGCCATCACCAAGCTGGTCGTCGACGCGCTCAGGGGCGAGATGGTTGGCGCGGTGAATATGCCGCCGCTGGAAACGGGCGATCTGGCGCAGCTCAAGCCTTATCTGGAGCTGGCGGAAATGTTGGGGAAAATCTACTACCAGGCGGAAAAGGAAACCGTCGAGAAGATCGAAATTGTTTACTCCGGTGATCTTGCAGACAAGGACACGCGTATTCTGACTCTGTCCGTTCTGAGGGGATTCCTGGATCCCATCAGCAGCGAAAAGGTCAATTTCGTAAACGCGGAGCTCATTGCCAAAAACATGGGCCTCGAAGTGGTCGAGAGCAAAAGCTCTCATCTCGACAAATATACCAACCTTATAACGGCCAAATTCTTCACCAAAACAAAGCAGCCGTCCATCTCCGGGACGGTGTTTGCCAAACAGGAGATCCGGCTGGTGGACTTCTTCGGCTATAAGCTCGACTTCGAGCCGACGCCGTTCATCATTGCGCTCCAGAATATTGATAAGCCGGGTATCATCGGCCGGATCGGTACGCTGCTCGGCGAGCACGGCATCAATATCGCCGCGATGCAATGGAGCAGAAACAAGAAGGGCGAAAAGGCCGTCTCGTTCGTCAGCGTGGACGGCGAAGTAGGCGCCGATGTGCTGGCCCAACTGCGGCAGATTGACGGCGTCCTGAAAGTCGCCATGCTGAAGCTGTAAATAAGCGGATATTCGAGTTTTTTTGGCGTTCTTTGCGTCCCGGCGGTTCGACAGAACAAACCGCTGAGGCGCAAAGAACGCGAAGAATCGCAACCCTGCACGTATCGGCAATTCACTTGCGCATGGCGTCGATGATGGCATTCAGCGTCGGACTCGGACGCATGGCCGCCGACGTTTTGGCAAGGTCCGGGAAATAATACCCCCCCATATCCACGCTTTTGCGCTGGGCGCCAAGCAGTTCGGCGTTGATCGTCGCCTCGTTGTCCCGCAGCTGTTGTGCCATGCCGGCAAACCTCTCCTGCATCGCCTTGTCTTTTGTCTGGGCGGCAAGCGCTTCCGCCCAGTACAGCGCGATATAAAAATGGCTGCCCCGATTGTCGATTTCGCCTACTTTCCGCGCCGGCGATTTGTTGTTTTCAAGCAGCTTGCCGATCGCCTGATCGAGCGTTTCGGCCAGCAGTATCGCCTGCTCGTTCTTGAACGTAGTCCCCAAATGCTCCAGCGAGGCTTCCAAACCCAAAAACTCGCCGAGCGAATCCCAGCGCAGGTACCCTTCTTTCTGGAATTGCTGGACGTGTTTGGGGGCGGAGCCTCCCGCACCGGTCTCAAACAGACCGCCTCCGGCAAGCAGCGGCACAATCGACCAGACTTTTCCCGATGTGCCGATTTCGAGGATCGGGAAAAGGTCGGTCAGATAATCCCGAATCACATTCCCGCTGACCGAGATGGTGTCCAACCCCTTTCGTATCCGCTCAAGAGAGAAATTCATGGCTGCAACCGGATCCAGGATGCATATATCGAGGCCCGACGTGTCGCTCTCTTTAAGACAAGCCTCTACCTTGCGGATCACTTCCCTGTCGTGGGCTCGATTCGCATCAAGCCAGAACACGGCCGGCGTATTGGTGAGCCGCGCGCGGCGCACCGCCAGCTTGACCCAGTCGCGGATTGCGGCGTCCGTCGTCCGACAGGAACGGAAAATATCCCCTGCTTCCACCTTCTGTTCCAGGAGCGTCCGTCCGGTCTGCTCGTTCACTACGCGGATTATGCCCGCTCCGGCGGCAATAAATGTCTTGTCATGCGATCCGTACTCTTCCGCTTCCTGCGCCATGAGACCCACGTTCGGAACGCTGCCCATCGTTGCCTGGTCAAAGGCGCCATGTTTTTTGCAGTCTTCGACAATTGCCTTATAAAGCGTTGCGTAGCAGCGATCCGGAATCATAGCCTTGGTATCGTGCAGCTTTCCGTCCGGCCCCCACATGCAGCCCGAATCCCGAATCATCGCGGGCATCGAGGCATCAATAATGACCAGGTTCGGAAAGTGAAGATTCGTGATTCCTTTGTCCGAGTCCACCATAGCCAGACTCGGCCGCTCGGCATACACGGCGTTGATGTCGGCTTCGATCTCTTTGCGTTTTGCTTCCGGCAGACTCCGGATTTTTGCGTATAAATCCCCCACGCCGTTATCCGGATTCACGCCCAGCTCCCGGAACGTATCGGCGTGCTTCTCGAATACAGCCGAGAAGTAGACGCGGACCGCGTGGCCAAACAGCACAGGATCCGACACCTTCAGCATGGTGTCCTGAAGGTGCAGCGACAGAAGCTCGCCCTGGCGCCGCGCATCTTCGATCTGCTCGGCATAGAAGCTGCGGAGCGCGCGGACATTCATAACGGAGGTATCCAGAATGGCCCCCTCCGATAAGGGCATATGCTCCTTGAGAGTCTGCACCGTACCATCGGCAGCCACAAATTCATACCGGACGCGGGCCTGCTCCGTCATGGTGAGCGATCGTTCACTTTCATAGAAATCACCGCCCGCCATATGCGCGACATGGGTCCTGGAATCCGGGCGCCAGGCGCCCATTTTGATCGGATGCCGCCTCGCATATTCTTTGACGGAAATCGGAGAGCGCCGGTCGGCGTTGCCCTGGCGGATTACGGGATTCACCGCACTGCCGAGGACTTTGGAATACTTCGCGTGGATCTCTCTCTCAGCGTCGGTTTTTGGATTTTCCGGATAATCCGGGACCTTGTATCCCTTTGCCTGCAGCTCTCGGATTGCATCCGTAAGCTGCGGAACGGAGGCGGAGATATTGGGCAGTTTGATAATGTTCGCTTCGGGCAACAGCGTAAGCGCACCCAGTTGCGCCAGATAGTCCGGTATGCGCTGGTCTTCGGCAAGATATTCGGGAAAGTTGGCAAGAATTCTGCCGGCGAGAGAGATATCCCAGGTTTCCACCCTGATCCCTGTACCCTTCAAAAACGCCTGCACAATCGGCAGAAAAGAAAGCGTTGCCAGAGCGGGAGCTTCATCCGTCCAGGTCCAGATAATCGGCGATGCCCGATTCTTCATAACCCCTCCTTCA
>CAZLHW010000308.1:0-5224 GCA_964559085.1 uncultured Acidobacteriota bacterium
CGGCACCACCACGATAATGGCGGAAAAAATATCCATCAGGCAGCCGACAATGAGCAGAAATACATTCAGCGCAAGGAGGAACACCAGCGGAGAATGCACGGAACTCTGCACCCATTGGATCAGCTGCTCGGGAACCTGCGCCTGGACAAGGTATCCGGTAAAGCCGAGCGCCACGCCAAGAATCAGCAAGATGGCGCCGACGAGAAGTCCGCATTCTTTCATCACGCGCGGCAGGTCGCGCGCTATGCTCAAATCCCGGTAGAGGATCGACTCCACGATAAACGCGTAGAGCGCCGTGATGGCCGACGCTTCCACCGCCGTGGCAAAGCCGCTGAAGAGCGCGCCGCAGGCTACGACCGGCAGCAGCAATTCCCATTTGGCATCCCAAAGCGCGTTCCGGGCTTCACTCCAGACAAACGATTTTTTTTCGGCGGGGGGGATTTTGGGGCTCTGCGTTATGCCCCAGATGCAGGCGGCGATAACGAGCAGCGTGCCGGGAAGCATGCCTCCCAGGAACATCCGGTTGATATCGATATTGGCAATTATTGCATAGAGAATGACGGGCAGGCAGGGGGGGAAGAGCAATCCGAGGGAACCGGACCCGGGCAGGAGTCCCAGTGCGTTCTTCTCGGAGAAGCGGGATGCCTGCAGCACCGGCATGAGAAGTCCGCCCAGGGCAAGAATGGTGACGCCGGAAGCGCCGGTAAAGCTGGTGAAAAAGGCGCAAACAAGGACCGTGGCAATAGCCGGCCCGCCGCGGAAATGCCCCACCAGTGTTTGAAAAACACGCACCAGCCGTTTGGCGGCGCCGCCTTCAGCCAGTAGATAGCCCGCCAGAGTAAACATCGGGATCGCGGGGAGGGATGCGTTGGTTACCTGCTGGTAATGGCGGATGGGCATCATTTCGATGGGGCAAGCGTCTCCCCAGAGCAGGATGAGGGCCGCGCCGCCCAGCGTTACAAAAATGGGCGCTCCGAGAATCGTCGCTATCAGCAAAAGCACCATGGCCGGCAGCACAAGGTTCGATGGGTCCAGCGGCAGCCCTGTCGCAGCGCCCAGAATGACGCAAGCCAGCAGCATAGCAAAAACCCGGCCTTTCCATCGATCGGCTGCATGCAGAATAAGGCGTATGGCAATGGCCGCAAAACCCAGCGGAAGTATTGCCTGCGCGATCCAGATCGGGATGTTGTATGCCAGAATATTGCCGGCTTCGCGCTGCTGCAGGACGAACTTGTAGCTCGCAAGCGTCAGGATTGCCGTCAGCGCCGCGGCAAAGGCGCCGCTGAAAAAACGCGCGGCGTTTCTGAGACGCGGCTTCAGAAATGCCGTCACGGTGGACAGCGCGAGAAGACGTCCTTCGCGCGCGGCGATAGCGCCGCCGATCATGCAGATGAAAAGCGTCAGATGGCACTGAATCGCGGTGGAACCGGGAATCACGATTGTGGTGGAGCGCAGCGCCATGTCTGCCAGCGGGAGCAGGACCATCGCCGCCAGGCAGAAGGTCATCAGCAGATTTTCACCCTTCCAGAGGCCGCCGATCCAGATATTCGGCGCTTCAACCGGGGGCCCCGGAATTGCCTCCGCCAGTGGGGAGCGTTCGCTCATTTTCCTGTTCCCTTTGCGCGATATTCGGCGACCAGGCGCAGGACCTCGTCAAAAATATCCGCCGGAACCACCTTGCCCCGCAGTTCCGGGTAAATGACCCTGGTAAGCTTCTGCCATTCTTCCTCCGCCTGCGGCGTCAGAGGATTTACCACAAGCCCTTTTTTTTGCATGGCCGCGATCGATTCATGGTCTTCTTTCCGATCGCTCGCACGGATCTTGGCGCCGGCGGCGTCAGCCGCGGCCCGAAGCTGCTTTTGAACATCCGGAGCGATCTTGTCCCACGTGTCTTTCCGGATGATGGTGGCGCCCGAAAGCACGGTCCATTTCATGTCGAGCATGTGTTTCGCGATGGTATAGCACTGGCCCAGCATGGCCTGATTGGGCGGCAGCGGAATCGCGTTGATCAGGTCGGTCTTCAAGCCGGGCAGAATGTCGGCCGTTTCGCGCGGCACGGGATGGTATCCCCGCGCCCGCATCAAATCCACCGGCTAGGAATTGCCCGCCCAAGTGAAAATTTTGAACTTCTTGAAATCATCCGGTCGAACCGCCGGAGATTTGGAAAAGAAACGGACCCACCCGGCGTCGCCCCAAAACAGAACGACAAAACCTTTGTCCAGCAGCAGTTTTTCCAAACGGGGGCCGAGCTTTTCGACCACGTAGTCGTACTCCTCCCAGGTGCGGAATGTCAGCGGGAGAAAGGAAAGCCCGCCGACGGAGCGGTCGATTTCGCTCAGCCCGACAACCGTGAACATGCCGGCGTTGAGAATTCCGGCGCGCATCATGCGGACCATGTCGGCTTCGCCGCCTTGAGTTCCATCCGGGTAGATGATGAGTTTCACGCTGCCGCCGCTGGCATCGCGCCATTTCTGTCCCATTTCAACAAGGGCCGCATGAAAGGAACTCCCGCTCGGTGCCAGCGTGCCGAGGCGTATTTGCAAAGGGGCCGGTGAGGCGGCGGGCAGCGGCGTTCCCATGAACAAAAGGATAGCCAGTCCGGCAAGGCCCGCAATCCATGTCTTGGCAGCTCGAAGTCTCATTTGAAAATCTCCTCAAAATAAAAACATTGCCGTATCTGCGCCGCCCCTTCAGGGCTTTTTCAATCGCCATGCCGAACCCAGGGCTCCGCCGCGCACCTGTCGAACGACGATGCGGCCGCTCTGATGTGCGCCGCGCTGTCCGCGCGGACTACCACCTCCGCCCTGCCGACCCCCGACGGCCTGCTCTGCGCCGCGCTTTCACCGCGGACCACTTAATCCTGCACCTGCGCGCGCTTTCAGCGCGGACTACCAACTATGCACTGCCGGCCGCCGACTGCCTACTGCTCCAGAAAGAGCTCATCGATGCGCGACAAGAGCCAGCGGGCGCGTCGCTGCATGACCAGATTCGACAGCCGGTATTCCGGTTTCGCATTCACATCGACCTCCAGCGCGCGCTCCAGCAGCGATCGGAATTCATCGCGGTCCTGTTTCGCAATGGAAACGGATTCAGCCATCGAAACCAGCGGGCCGGCTAGAAATCCCTTGGAGAGCTCCATAGCCTTATTGAAATGCATTCGGGCCCGCTCGAGAGGATCTCCTGCCGCACCCTGGCGCACCGGCTCATAGCTTATCAAAAAAGAATGAATAGCGCCCGCATCGAAGCTATCGTTGAGCTCAAGGGCGCGGTCTACAAGCGCTTCCACCACCGGCTGATCGACGATCAGCGCCGGTTCGTTTTTAGACAGCGTGATAGCCAGGCCCCACGATGCCGCCGTCCAATAGAGGAGCGGCACATCCGCGGCCCGCGCGTCTTTAACAGCCCGTTGCGGATCTTTGTTCAAGGCGTCGCCGAAGTTCGGATACGTCGTTTCCAGTCCGCGGACTCCATAATCCCTTGCCCGTAGAAACAGGTTGCGGGCGCGCCGTCGCAATTCCGCAGCGCGCGCAAAATTCTCGGCTTCCGCTTCGTCTGCTTCCTGTTTGACAAAGGCGTAGGCGTATTGGGTAAACCCGCTCGAGGCGGCCAGCAGAAGTCCCCGGTGCCGGGGACTTTCAGCAAGCAAGCTCTCTATCAGTTTCAGGCTGAAGGGGAGCGCATCCTTTACCAGTTCGGGATCGTTGTCCGAAGAGAAGGTTGTGCCGCTTTCCGCCAAAGCGTCTCCCAGCTTTTTGATTGCGATTTTCTTTACCGAGCATCCCGATGCGATGAGGATAAATGGAATCGCAAACAGCAAAATCCGTGCCGCATTTCTGCCCTTCATGTAAGTTCCCATAGGCATCGCTCGTTCCATATAATCATGCCGATTCATTCGCAATTAGCCTCAAATCGTAACAGAAAAACGCGGGAACCGTCTTTCAAAATTTGGCTTGCGCTGCCGTTCGCGTCTTCTCGCGGCGCCGTCCCCTGCGCTTCCACAAGTTTCTGTGCTATTTTTTTGAAATATGAACTTGAAAGAAGGTTCGAGAGAAGGATTGCGGCTGCTATTTTTATTCCTGGCCGGCTATGCCGCGGGTTTCTGCCCTTTTAACCCGACCTCGGCGCAGGAAACGACCATCCCGATGAAGCGCCTCATCCTGACCGATGGTTCGTCCGAGCCGATCCGCGAATATTCCATCCATGGGGATCGCGTGCGCTATTTCAGCGCCGAGCGGAACGGATGGGAGGAGATGCCGACTTCCCTTGTGGACTGGGCCGCCACGGAAAAAGAAGCCCGCGAGGCTGCCGCCGCATCTTCGGCCCGCGCGGGCGAACAGCAGGCTGAAGCCGCGGAAGAAAAAAGGCAAATGAATTCGCGCCATCCGGAGGTAGCCCCGGGTTTGCGGCTCAGCCGCCCGGATGACCTCTTCATGCTCAGCAGGTATCAGGACAAACCGGAGCTGATCGCGCTGGTTCAGAATGAGGCGGATCTGAACAAAAATACGCGCGGCAATATACTCCGGGGGATTTTTAATCCCATAGCAAGCTCCAGGCAGACGGCCGAGCTCAAAGGGCTTCACGCGCGGATCCAGTCGCATGTCCCCGACCCGGCGTTTTTCGTGCCGGCACAAGACGCGAATTCTCAGATGCCATTGGCGGCGGACGCCGCTAAAGATCGTTTCCGCATTGTCCGATGCGAACAAAAGAACGGCAACCGGATTCTTGCCGTTTATAAAATCGCCATAGTCGGAAAGGTGGAGCAGCAGGCGCGGAACATTGAAACACGGGTGGAACCGATCTCCGGGCATTGGCTCAAAATCACCCCTTCCAATCCTCTGGAGCCTGGCGAATATGCGCTGGTGGAACTGGACGAGAAGGGCGTCATGAATCTGTTTGTCTGGGATTTTGGCGTGAATCCGGATGCTCCTGAAAACCCGGCAATAGGAGTTGAGATTCCTGAAAGACGCGAACCGGCATTAATTCTCAAACCCCAAAAGAAAACAAATCCCTAGGACGCCTGCCTCTATAAGGCCGCCCGATGGGGAAGGGAACCCAATGACTGCTCAAACTGTTACAATTCGTCCCGAAGAGATTCATGTCGACTTCATCCGTGCATCCGGTCCGGGCGGCCAGAATGTCAATAAGGTCGCCACGGCCGTACAGCTTCGCTTTAACGTCCGCCATTCACAGTCTCTGAAACCCGAAGTGCGCGAACATCTGCTTC